>JAVEEO010000086.1 GCA_030840415.1 Pseudonocardiales bacterium
CCAGGCCGGCCGCCGCCGCGGCGGCGAAGCAGTCGCCCGCGCCGCAGGTGTCGCCGGTGCCGACCTGGGCCGGGGCGATCAGGTGCGGGGCGTTGTCGGCCAGGCAGAACATCGCGCCGCGGGAGCCGAGCGTCACGCAGATCGAGCCCGCCTGCCACTGCCGGGCCAGCCGCTGGGCAGCGCGCCGGATACCGCTCAGCGAGCCGCCGGCGCCCGGCTCGGCCCAGCCGGCCAGCTCCGCCAGGTTGGGCGTGACCAGGGTGCAGCCGGGTACCGGTGCCGCGCCTCGCGGATGGGGATCCCAGACCAGCGGGCAGCTCAGGTTGGCCAGCGCGGCGCGGACCGCCGGATCGGCCGAGGCGCCCCGGCCGTAGTCCGAGACCAGCACCGCCGCGGCCGAGCCCAGTGCCGCCAGTGCCCGGTCCGGCAGCGCGCCGATGGGGCCCGGGTCACCGCCACGATCCAGCCGCGCGACCGGGTGATCGGCCACCCGCAGCCGGGTCTTGACCGGCGTGCTGCCGGCCCACGGCACCGCGACCAGCTCGAGCCGGCCGGCGAGCAGCCGGCGCAACTCCCGCGCCGCGCCGTCGTCGGCCACCGGCGCCACCAGCACCACCGGGCGCCGACCGGCCACCGCCCGGGTCGCCAGCAGCGCGGCCAGCGCGGCACCGCCGGGGCGCCGGTGCTCGACCGGATCGTGCAGCACCGGCACCGGGGCCTCCGGTGACAGCCGCGCCGAGGCGGCCACCAGGTCGACGTCGAGCAGCACGTCGCCGACCACCACCAGCGGGGCGGTCACGGCAGCTGCCAGGATCGCGCGGGCACCGGCTGCTGCCGGGCGGGCGCGGCCTGCTGCAGGGCCGGCACGGCGGGCTGCTGCCGGGCCAGCTCGGCGTCCATCGCCTCGCAGACCAGGTGCAGAGCGACCAGGTGCAGCTCCTGGACGGTGGCGGTTGCCGGGCAGCAGATCGGCAGCACCTCCTCGGCCACCTCGGCCAGCGGATTGGGCACCGGGCCGGTCATCGCCCAGGTGCGCAGCCCGCAGTCGCGGGCCCGGGCGGCGGCGGCGACCACGTTCGGGCTCCGGCCCGACGTCGACATCAGCACGCACACGTCGCCGGGGCGGCCATGGGCCTGCACCTGTCGGGCGAAGACCTCCTCGATGCCGTAGTCGTTGAGGATCGCGGTCAGCGCGGACGGCTCGCTGTGCAGCGCGACCGCCGAGAACGGGGCCCGGTCCGGGCCGTACCGGCCGACGATCTCGGCACTGAAGTGCTGGGCCTGGGCCGCACTGCCGCCGTTGCCGGCGACCAGCAGCCGGGCACCGCCGCCGAGCGCGCCGGCCAGCCGGATCCCCCAGTCGGTGGCGATCGCGGCGGCCGGCCCGAACTCGGTCAGCGCCTGGGCCAGCGCCTGGACGTGGGCGCGAGCCAGCCGTTCCGGCCGCCCCGTCAGCAGTTCGGTCATTGCGCCACCTCCACGCTCTGTCCCGTCAACCGGCCGGCGGGCGCCGGTCCGGCCAGCGCGCCGCGGGCGTGCCGGGTGGCCAGCACGGCGCGGTAGCAGTCCTCGGTCTGCTCGGCGACGCGCGCCCAGCCGTACCGGGTGACCGCGCGGTCGCGGGCGGCCCGGCCCATCGCCAGCCGTCCGGGCGGGTCGGCCAGCAGCTCGTTGACCGCCCGGGCCAGCAGGTCCGGACGGCGCGCCGGCACCAACCGGCCGGTGACGCCGTCCAGCACGGTGTCGCGCAGGCCGCCGACCGCGGTGGCCACCACCGGCAGCCCGGTCGCCATCGCCTCCAGCGGCGTGATGCCGAACGGTTCGTACCAGGGCACCGCCAGCAGCAGGTCGCAGCCGTGCATGATCCCGGCCAGCGCGGCGTGCGGCTGCCGGCCCAGCAACCGGACCCGGTGGCCCAGCCGGTGCTCCTCGGCCAGCGCCAGCAGTCGCCGGGCCTCCGGGTCGGTGGCCAGCCGGTCCGCGGCGGGACCGCCCACCACCAGCAGTTCGGCCTCGGGTACCTGGGCCAGCGCCGCGATGGCGTCGGCCACCCCCTTGCGCGGCACCAGCCGGCCCACGATCAGCAACCGGGGCGGCCGGCCGCCGCCGCTCGGCTTCCCGGCTGGGGTGAACAACCGGAGGTCCACCCCGCACGGCACCACCTCGACCCGGTCACCGGCCAGTCCCATCGAGCGCAGCTCGCGAACCTCGTCGGTGCAGGTGGCGATCACCAGGTCAGCGGTGCGGGCGATCAGCCGTTCGGCACCGATCCGCTCCGGCGGACTGGTGTCCGAGGCGCCCTGCCAGCGCCGTTTCACCTTTCCCAGCGCGTGAAAGGTCTGCACCACCGGCAGCCCGAGTCCGGCACCGGCGCGCAGCGAGGCCAGCCCGCTCATCCAGAAGTGCGCATGCACCAGCTCCGGCCGCCACCGGGCACAGTGCCGGGCCAGCTCGGCGCCGAAGCCGTCCATGAACGGCAGCAGCTCGTCCTTGCCGATCACCTCGGCCGGCCCGGCGTCCAGGTGCACGACCCGCACCCCGGAGGCCAGCCGCACACTGGCCGGCGCCCCGGGGTCCTCCCGGCGGGTGTAGACCACGACCTGGTGCCCGCGGCGGACCAGCGCGGCCGAGAGGGCGGCCACGTGCACGTTCTGGCCACCCGCGTCCACCCCGCCCAGGCACGCCAGCGGGCTGGCATGTTCGGAAACCATCGCGATCCTCACCTGCTCGCTCCTCCCCTCGCCTGAGCTCCGGTCATCGGATGAGCCCGTCCAGCAGCACGTCCCAGTCGGTCAGGAATCTCTTCAGGCCGTAGCGCTGCAATGCGGCGGCCCGGGCCGCCAGCCCGCAGGCCCGGGCCTGCTCCGGTTCGGCCAGCAGCTCCCGCAGCCGGTGCACCAGCTGCCGCACGTCGGTACTGATGGCGCCGGCCGCCGGCGGTACCGCGACCACCGCCTCGGTGCTGGCCACGGTGAGCACCGGCATGGCCAGCTGCATCGCCTCGATCAGGGTCAGGCCCAGCGAGGTCCAGCGGGTCAGGTGCAGGTAGACCCGTCGCCGGGCGAGTTCGGTGTGCATCCGGTCCTGGGTGTCGATCTGGTCGTAGCCGACCAGCCGGTCGGGCGGCAGGCCGGCGGCGCGGGTCAGCGGATCGGCAAAGGCACGTGCCTGCATGCCGAAGACGTCCACCGGCGCGACCGGCAGGAACCGCCGCACCAGATCGGCGCCGACGATCCGGCCCCGCCGGGCTGGCTCGTTCACCACCACCGCGGCCCGACCCAGCTCGCCGGTGTAGCGGACGCCCGGATCGACGATGCCGTGCTCGATGACGGTGGTCGGCGCACGGCCGTTGTCCCAGAACAGCTCGTTGAAGTGGCTGACGTGCACCAGCGGGATGTCGCGGCGGTCGGCGAGCAGGTGCCGCTGGGTGCAGGGCGCGGCATCCGGAGTGTTGTGCTCGAGGTAGACCGCCGGCAGCTCATAGCCCGGCCGGCGGCCGAGCCAGTTGGCGGCCAGCTCCAGCTCGTGCGGCCGTTGCAGCACCACCGCGTCGATGTCCTGATCGCGCAGGGCTGCTGGCGGCAGCTCGGTGACCGAGGACGGCCAGTCCCAGGTGCGCGCCCGGCCCAGGCCGTCCGGGCCGCGGTCGGGCAACACCGGCACCAGGTAGTCGTGACCGCCCTGGACGAAGGCGGTCATCCAGCTGCCGTGCACGTGCCAGAGCAGGATCCTCATCCGGGCACCGCCAGCCGTTGTCTGACCAGACATTCGACAGCAGTCAACACCTCAGACGGATTCACCCCGGCCAGGCAGGGATGTCCGGGCACCGGGCACACCGTCCGACGGCTGTCCCGGCACGGAGCGGCCTGATCACCCAGCAACACCACCGGCACGCCGTACGGCGCCCAGCGCCGGGCCGGCACCACCGGCGCGAACAGCGACACCACCGGCGTGCCGACCGCCGCGGCCAGGTGCGCCGGGCCGGTGTTGGCCACCAGGACCACCTCGGCACCGGCCAGCAGCCGGGCCAGGCCGGCAAGTTCCAGCGCGCCGGCCAGGTCCAGCACCGCCTCGCCCCGGTCGCCGTCCAGACCGGCTCGGGCGGTTGCCACGATGCCGCCGGTGAGTTCCCGCTCGGACGCCGAGCCGGTCACCAGGACCCGCCAGCCGGCCTCGGCCAGCAGCCGCACCACCTCGGCCCACAGCGCGGCGGGATAGGCCCGGGCCGCCGCCGTGGTGCCGGGATGCACTACCAGATAAGGGGATTGCGATTCAATCCAGCGGTGGCCCGACGTCGTGGCGGCCAGCCGCACGGCCAGCGTGCCCGGATCGCCGGGCGGCAACTCGAAGCCGGCCGCCCGTACCGTGGCCAGCATCCGCTCCGGTTCCGGCCCGTCGCCGGCGACCGGCAGCCGCAGGTCCAGCAGCGAACCCGGGTAGTCCTCGCTGCTGGCCACGATCCGCGGCAACCCGGCCAGCCGCAGCAGCAGTGCGGTCGGCAGCGCGGACTGGTGGAACGAGGTCAGGATCACCGCCTCGTCGAAATGCCCGTCAGCGAGCCGGCCCAGCAG
>JAVEEO010000112.1 GCA_030840415.1 Pseudonocardiales bacterium
GACCTGGCCGACCACATGACGAACCACCCCGTCCTTGCCCGACGTGTCGGTGCCCTGCAGCACCAGCAGCACCCGCCGCTGGTCACCGCAGACGCCATTGGCGTGGAGCATCTCCTGCTGGCTGGCCAGCACCGCGCCGGTCCGGATCAGATCCTTCTGGGTCTGGGACTTCGAGCCGGGAGCCAGCGGCTTGCTGGCGGGGTCGTAGCCGTGCAGCGTGACCGCGCCCTCGGCAACCCGCAGTGCGGCTGCCAACGACCCGGCCTTCGAGGCCCGCTCTGACGTCATTCCGCAACCTTACGTGCGAGACATCCTCCGCCGGCCAGACAATCTCAACCGGCGATCTCGACCAGCGTGACCGTCAGGCTCGTTCCGCTGGCGACCCGGTAGGTCAGCTGGTCGCCGGGCCGGGAGCCGAGCAGCACCGCGCCCAGCGGGCTGGTCGGCGTGATCACCTCGACGCCGGGACCGGCCTGCTCGACCAGGCCGATCAGGAACTGCTGGTCCTCCTCGTCGTCGGCGAACCGCAGGGTCACCAGGCTGCCGATCTCGGCGGCCTGGGGGGCGGCCTCGGCCGTGGCGATCGGGGCCTGCAACTGCACCTGCAACGCCGCAATCCGGGCGTCCAACTCGCCGAGCCGGATCAACGCCTCGACGTTGCCGGCGTGGTCGGCGGCGTCACCGGCGCCGCCGGGCGGAATGCTCTCGATCGCGGTCTGCACCCGCTGGGCCTGCAGGTCCTCGAGCCGGGCCACCAGCGCGGCGTGGGCTGACGGTGAGAGGGAGGGCACGATCATCGTCATGGAGGGGATCCTTAGGTCGTGAATGGGATGCGTCAGCCAGGGGAACTAGCCTGAACCTGTAGCAACTCCGCGGGTCGGTAAATCGTTCCGGACTGTGATGAGCAATTTCTAAGGTGCGCTTGGGCACCTCATCGGCACCTGCGCGCCGGACTGGACCGGTAGCCCACCTTGTGGCTGGACCGGTAGCTCATCTTGTGACTGGAGCGCTGGTTCATCTTGTGACTGGAGCGCTGGTTCACCTCGTGACGGCGCGGGCCAACGCGGTCAGCCTGGACAGTGCCCGGTAGTACTTCTTCCGGTAGCCGCCGGCCAGCATCTCCGGACCGAACAGCTGGTCCAGCGCGAGGCCGGAACAGGCCAGCGGCAGCTGCCGGTCGTAGAGCCGGTCGGCCAGTACCACCAGCCGCAGCGCCACGTTCTCGTCCGGCGCGGGCCTCAGCCCGGTCAGGCACACCTGGCTGACACCCTCCAGCAGGGCTCCGTACCGCGACGGGTGCAGCCGGGCCAGGTGGTCCAGCAGCCGGTCGAACTCGTCGAGTGAGGCGCCGGGGTGCCCGGCCGCCTGAAGCACCTCGGCCTCGGACAGCGGAGCGGGCGGGACCGGCAGGCCCCGGTGCCGGTAGTCCGGGCCGTCCACCCGGACGGTGCTGAACCGGGCGGCCATCGCCTGGATCTCGCGCAGGAAGTCCTCGGCGGCGAACCGCTGCTCCCCCAGCCGGTCCGGCAGGGTGTTGGAGGTGGCGGCCAGCCGGACACCGGCGGAGTCCAGCCGGGCCAGCAGGCTGGAGATCAGCACCGTGTCGCCGGGATCGTCGAGTTCGAACTCGTCGATGGCCAGCAGGGTCATCGACGACAGCCGGGCCACCAGCTCGGCGAAGCCCAGCGCGCCGGCCAGCTGGCTGAGCTCGGAGAACGTCGCATAGGCCTTCGGCCCGGGAACCGCGTGCCACAGCGAGGCCAGCAGGTGGGTCTTGCCGACGCCGAAGCCGCCGTCGAGATAGATGCCGGCCGGGCCGTCGGGAGCCCCGCGGGCACTGCCGCGCCGCCAGCGGGCGGTCCGGGCAGCCGGCCGCGCCACCTGGTCGGCGAATTCGGCCACCGCCGCCCGGGCCCGGGCCTGGCTGGGCTCGGCCGGGTCCGGACGGTAGCTGTCCAGGCTCATCCCGGCGAACATCGGCGGCGGCACCAGCCCGGCGACCAGCGCCTGGACCGGGACCTGCGGCCGGCGGTCGACGAGGTGGACGGGCACGGCTGAGCAGCCTAGCCATGCACATCGGTCCCGGTGGCGCGCGGAACCGGCGCCGCCCGGCGGACCGCACCCGGATTGTGTTGAGATAGCAGCCATGCGCGTTCTGCTCCCCGCCGGTCAGGCTGGCGACGATCCGGTCGACCTGCACGCCCACTACGCCGACGGGTGGCTGGCCGACGGCGGCGTCCGGGTCAACTTTGTCAGCAGCGCGGACGGCGCGGCCTCGTCGGGCGGGCTGTCCCGCGGCCTTCAGACACCCGGCGACAACGCGGTGTTCGCGGTGCTGCGCGATCTGGCCGACGTGATCCTGGTCGGTGCGGCGACCGCCGCCGCCGAGCGCTACCGCCCGGCCAATCCATCACCACGCCGGCGCGAGGCCCGGGCCCGCTACGGCCTGGCCGAGGTGCCGGCGATCGCGGTGATGTCGGCCAGCCTGCAACTGGACCTGTCGGCCGAGCTGTTCTCGGCAGCCACCCGGGCGCCGACCCTGGTGGTCACCGGCTCCGCGGCACCGATCGCGGCCCGCAACGACATCATCGACCTGGCCGGTACCGAGACCCGGCTACAGCTGGTGCAGGCCCCGTCCGGGCCGGACGGCGGGGTGGACTTCGCGGCCTCGATCGCCGCGCTGCGCGAGCTCGGCTACCGCCGGATCCTCTGCGAGGGTGGCCCCCGGCTGTTCGCGGCCGGGGTGGCCGGCGGCGCGGTGGACGAGCTGTGCCTGACCGTCTCGCCGATGCTCACCGGACCGGACGGCCCGCGGATAGTGGCCGGCCAGCCCTGGCCGGAGGAACTGCGGCCACGGCTGCGGCTGACCGGCCTGCTCACCGAGGACAGCGCACTGTTCTGCCGCTACCTGATCCAGCGCTGACCAAGCACGACTCGGACGCGAAAGTCGAAGCTGGCGCTGTCGGCGCAGGACTGCCGGCAGCGCGCGGATCAGGTGGCGGCGCCCAGTCCTGGAACGATGTCGTCGAGCTTGAACGTCAGCGGCTGTTCGAGTTGCTCGTAGGTGCAGGACTCGGGGGTGCGGTCCTCACGCCAGCGGACGAAGTGCGCCAGGTGCCGGAAGCGGGTGCCTTCCATGTGCTCGTACTTGACCTCGAGCACCCGCTCCGGGCGCAGCGGCACGAACGAGAGGTCCTTGGTCGCGTTCCACCGGCTGACGTTGCCGGGCAACCGCTGACCCTGGTGGGCCTCGGCGCTGGCCCACTCCTGCCACGGGTGCTCGTGGTCCTCGGTCACCAGCAACGGCTCCAACTCGGCCACCAGTTCGGCACGGCGCTGGGCGGTGAACGCGCCGACCACCCCGACGTGCTGCAGCTTGTGCTCGTCGTTGTAGAGGCCGAGCAGCAATGACCCGACGAGCGGCTGCTCCTCGGTCGAGGTCTTGTGCCAACGGAATCCGGCCAGCACGCAGTCGGCGGTACGGGTGTGCTTGATCTTGAACATGACGCGCTTATCGGGCTGGTAGCTGCCGTCGAGCGGTTTGGCGATCACGCCGTCGAGATGCGCTCCCTCCAACTCGACGAACCAGCGCTGGGCGACCTCGATGTCTGTGGTGGTCGGGGTGAGGTGGATGGGCGGCCGGACGGCTGCCAAGGCTTGTTCGAGTGCGGCCCGGCGCTCGCCGAACGGACGCCCGGTGTAGTCCTCGTCCCCGAGGGCGAGCAGATCGAAGGCGATGAACGAGGCCGGCGTCGTCTGCGACAGCAGGGTCACCCGGGACACCGCCGGGTGGATGCGTTGCTGCAGTGCGTCGAAGTCCAGCCCCTGGTCGGTGACGATCACGATCTCACCGTCCAGGACGCACCTGTCGGGCAGGATGGCTTTGACCGCCTCGACCAGCTCCGGAAAGTAACGGGTCATCGGCTTCTCGTTGCGGCTGCCGAACTCGACCTCGTCGCCGTCACGGAAGATCAGCGATCGAAAGCCGTCCCATTTCGGCTCGTACGAGGCGCCGGGCGGGATGTTCGGGACCGACTTGGCCAGCATCGGCGCGACCGGCGGCATCACGGGCAGCTTCATCGGGCCAGTGTCGCACCACGGTATGACACCGGGGGCCCGAGCGCCGAGCGGGTGGCGGCCGGTCGCTTCGGTCCGGCGAGAGACCGCTGAGCGATCACGAACCTGGGTTCGGCGGCATCGGAACCAGCCTGGCCGCACCCCTCGGATAGCCTCAGGGGGTGCCTGCCACTCGCCTGACCACCCGGTTGTCCGTGCTCGTCGCGGGCCTGGCGCTGCTGGCGACCGCCGCCTGCACCTCGGACAAGCGGGCCACGCCGCCGACCACCTCCCCGGCGGGCACGACGAGTTCGGCGGCCGGCTCCAGTAGTCCTTCAGGAGCCAGCCCGTCGGCCACCGAGCCCGCGGCCAGCATCGACTTCTCCGACTGCAGCCGGCAGTTCCAGGCCGCGATCAGCTCGGCCAAGGCCAAGAAGATGCAGTTCTCCTGCGGCAAGCTCGCGGTCCCGCTGGACTACGACCAGCCCGCCGGCGAGAAGGTGAACGTCTTCGTCGTCCGGGTGCGCAGCAACTCCCAGAGCCAGCGAATCGGTTCGCTGCTGGTCAACCCGGGTGGTCCGGGCGGTTCCGGGGTGAACCTGGCCGCCGGGCTGGTGGGCGCGCTCAGCGACGCGGTGCTCAACCGGTTCGACCTGGTCGGCTTCGATCCCCGCGGGGTCGGTTTGTCCGACCCGCTGCAGTGCATCAGCGACCAGCAGAAGGACCGGCTGGCCGCCGCCAACCCGGACGTCCGGACCGCCGCCGGCCGGGCCCAGGCCCGCTCGGCCTCGGACGCGGTGGTCAAGTCCTGCGTCGCCAAGTACGGGCCGGCCCTCGGTCACTTCAACACCGAGGAGACCGCGCACGACATGGACCTGATCCGGCAGGCCGTGGGCGACGACAAGCTCAACTACCTGGGCTTCTCCTACGGCACCCGGCTCGGCGCCGCCTACGCCCACCAGTTCCCCACCCGGATCCGGACGGCGGTGCTGGACGGGGCGGTCGACCCGGTGGCCGACGAGCTGACCGTCGACGAGCGCCAGGCCAAGGCCTTCGAGGACGCCTTCGACCAGTTCGCCGCCGACTGCCGCACCCGCTCGGCCTGCGCCGCCCTGGGCGAGCCGCGCTCGGCGGTGCAGGCATTGATCGCCGCGGCCGACAAGACCCCGATCCCGGGCGCCAAGGGTCGCAAGGCCACCGGCGGGCTGGTGCTGATCGGGGTGGCCTCGGCGCTGTACGACCAGTCGCAGTGGAACGAGCTGGGGCAGGCCCTGGTGGCGGCCAAGGCCGGCAATGCCGACAAGATCCTCACGCTGGCCGACCAGTACCTGGAGCGCGACCCCGAGACGGGGCACTACTCGAACATCATGGACGCCAACCTGGCCGTCAACTGCAACGACTCGACCCTGCAGGTCACCGACCAGCTGGTGGCCACGGTGGCCCCCAAGTGGATCTCGAAGTACCCGATCTTCGGCCCGAACGCGGCCGCATCGCTCTACACCTGCCACTCCTGGCCGCGCTCGGAGCACCCGCTGCCGCCGGCCTCGGCACCCGGGGCGCCGCCGATCCTGGTGGTCGGCACCGTGCACGATCCGGCGACCCCGTTCGCCGCCACCGGGGTGCTGGCCAAGGCGCTCGGCTCCGGAGTGGTGCTGCGCTGGGACGGCGAGGGCCACACCGCCTATCCCAAGACCGCGTGCATCACCGCCAAGGTCGACAGCTACCTGGTCACCGCCACGCCGCCGGCTGCTGCCAGCTGCCCGCGCGGCTGATCCGGTCAGCTCGGTTCGACCGATGGCCGTGCTGTTCGCGCTGCTCGCTGCCGCCGCGTACGGGGTGAGCGACTTCATGGGCGGACTGGCGTCCCGACGGGTCCCGGCGATCACCGTGGTGCTGATCAGCTACCCGGTCGGCGCGGTGCTGATGGCCGCGCTGCTGCCTGTGTACGGCGGCCCGGTCTCGGCGGCCACGCTGGGCTGGAGCGTGGCCGGCGGCGGGGCCGGGCTGCTGGGGATAGCGCTGCTCTACACCACCCTCGGCCAGGCCCCGATGAACGTGATCTCGCCGATCACCGCGGTGATGTCGGCGGTGGTGCCGATCTTCGGCGGGGTGCTGCAGGGCGAGCGGCCGCACCTGCCGGCCTGGCTGGGCATCGCGCTCGGGCTGGTGGCGGTGACGCTCATCTCCCGACAGCCCGAGGACCACCCGCACGGCCCGATCGGCTGGCGGCCGCTGGCCATGGCTGTGCTGGCCGGCGTCGGCTTCGGCCTCTACTTCCTCTGCCTGGCCCGCACCGACGACGACTCCGGGATCTGGCCGGTGGTGCTGTCCCGACTGGTCGCGGGCCTGCTGGCGCTGCCGCTGGCGGTGGCCGCCGCCGGCTTCGTCCGGATGCCGCGGCCGGTGCTGGCACTGGCAATCGCCACCGGCATCCTGGACGCCGGAGCCAACCTGGGGTTCCTGCTGGCCAGCCGGCACGGCCTGCTGTCGCTGTCGGGCGTCATCACCGCGCTCTACCCGGCCGGCACGGTGCTGCTGGCGGTCCTGCTGCTCAAGGAGCACACCGGTGCGGTGCAGCGGGTCGGGCTCGGCGTCGCGGTCGCGGCGGTCGTGCTGCTGACCCGCTGAGCCGAGCCGTCGACGACAGGTCCCTCGCCCGCTTGCGCCGGGCCGGCAAAAGCGGCAGCAGGCCCGCGGGTCCCCCTATACTTGACACGGAATTGACGCGAACGGGGGTTCGACACCGCAGGGAGTGCCATGACCGAGGCTGGCCTCGCCGCCGCCGCGCCGGACCGCGCCGTCTCCCGGGCCGGCAGGCAGTCCCCGGTCACCGAGCCGCCGGCGGCCGCCGAGCCCGGCGAACAGATCGGCACCGGCCTGGTCGGCATCCCGGGACTCTCGCACGCCCGATCCGGCCAGGCATTGCGGCGGTCCGGGCACGGCGCGGACCGGCTGGGTGGTCAGCCCATTCCCACCGACGTCAGCCAGGCGCTGCAGCGCCGCCGTGGCTCCGGCCAGGCGCTGCCTCCCGCGGTGGCCGCCGACTTCGGCAGCCACCTCGGCGTCGACCTTGGCAGCGTCCGGGTGCACACCGACGCCGAGGCCGACCGGCTGTCGCGTTCGATCGACGCCACGGCATTCACCGCCGGTTCGGATGTCTACTTCAGCGCCGGGGCCTACTCCCCCGGCACCCCGGCCGGCCAGCACACCCTGGCGCATGAACTGGCCCACGTCGCCCAGCAGCACACCGAGACTGCCAGCGGGCCGGTGATCGGCCGGGCCGACGACCCCGCCGAGGCGCACGCCGACCGGGTGGCCAGCCAGGTGGTATCGGCGCTGCGCCGGCAGGCCCGGCCCCCGACGTCCGAAACTCCGGACGAGGCCGGCACCGCGCTGCCGGCGCTGCGGCGGCAGGCCGAGGCGGTCCGCCGGCAGACCGGGACGACGCAGCGGCCCGATGGCAGCCGGCCGCCGATCCGGCGGCTGTTCAGCTACCTCGAGACCAGGTACCAGCAGGCCGACCCCCACATCGAGGCATTGATCGAGCGGCTGGCAACGGTCTGCACCGTGCCGCCGTCGGTGCTCGCCGACTATCAGGCCGCCTCGGCGCAGGAGGACGAGATCGACCTGGTGGTCTGGCTCGGCGACCACGACGTCACACCGCTGGACGCCGAGCAGAGCCTGGCGGACGCGGTGGGCCTGACGCTGGCCGAGATCGGCATGGAGCGCGGCGTCGAGAAGCTGCAGGCGCTGGCCCGGGGGCTGTTCGAGATCACCGGCCGGCCGGTCGTCGACCTGCCGGGCGCGCCCGCACTCAAGCTCGGCGACACCTGGTACAGCAGGGACGGGCTGCTGGCACACCTGCGTGGCAAGTTCTCCGGCTTCGCCACCTCCTCGACCGATCTCGCGGCGTGGCAGGCCATCCCGCTGGGCACCGAGTTCAAGAAGGACTTCGAGGTCTGGAACAAGATCGGTGAGATCAGCCGGGCCCAGGCCACCGAACAGGCCACCAAGGCTGCCGCGTCCAAACCCAAGGTCACTGTCGAGAAGCTCGACTCACCGGAGCCGGAGCCGGACAACACGCCGGTCGCGACCACCTCGCTGGCAGGCTCGCTGCCGCAGGCCGAGCGCTACGAGGACGAGATCGGCAAGCTGGCCGCCGGCTCCGGCCTGAGCCTCGGGGTCGCCAGGGCGATGAGCGATCGGGTGCTCGCCTTCATCGGCAAGTACGCCGCCAAGCAGAGCTCGCCCAACCTGTTCGTCGAGATCGGCACCCCATCGCGCCTCACGGCGGGGGCGGTCGGCAAGGAGGCCGCCACCGTCGAGGCCGCGCTGCGCGAGGGCACCCTGCACGAACGGCTCACCCACGTCCTGAACTTCGGCTACACGTTGGCCAACCTGCTGATCGAACCCACCAGCGCCGAGGACGCCTGGCAGGCAGCCCTGGAGGCAGGCTTCGACGAGGACCAGTTGAAGCTGCTGATCGAGGTGGGCAACACCGGCCGGCCGAGCAGGCAACGACAGGCCCTCGACGAGCTGAAGGGCGCGATCGTCACCCGGAACAAGGGTGGGGTGATCGTCAACGAGCGCGGCGAGGACGAGGTGGGCATCCCGTTCAGCGACCGGGAGCGCGAGCACTGGGGCAGCGAGACGCCGCAGTTCGAGCTGGGCTCGAAGAACGTCTCGGTCGACCCCGAGCACCCGTGGGTGAAGGAGAAGCGCGATCAGGGCTTCCCGGTCCGGTCGGGACCGTCCACCCATACCTTCGAGCTGTTCGAGATGACCGAGCTGCTCGGCCTGCGGCCGCAACTCAGCCTGGACGAGATCATGCTTGCGGCCACGGGCTATCTGCTGCCCATCTCGGCGCACAGCCTCATCGAGCTGCAGCACGTCGCCGAGCAGTTCGGGATGGCCCCGGTCAGCAGCCCGGAGCTGTACGGCCGGCTGATGCTGGCACTCCGGGGTGGCATGCTCAACGCCCAGGCGACCCGCAAGGACCTCGCCGACGTGCTGACCGGCCTGGTCGTCGATGAGGAGCGACTGGCGGCCGCACATCACTACCTGCTCTCGCACGGCTATTCCTTCGTCGGCTACCACGGCACCGACGGCGACGCCGCCACCGCCATCAAGGCCACCGGCTTCCTCGACACCGGCACCCGCAAGCCCGACGACCCGTGGCGCGGCGTCTACGTGGCTCCGGACGTGGCTACCGCCTCGGGTTACCTCAAGCCGTCCGAGTCGGCCGACAAGAAGGAGAAGAAGCCACCGGAACTACTCCGGGTGTACGCGCCGACCAAGGTGGTCAGCGGCTGCATCCAGGCCAGGCTGCCGCTGGAGGACAGCAAGGTCCAGCGCGAGATCGGCAGCCGGCTCAAGACCGGCACCCTGCTGCCGCCGCACGGCGACCACCTGCTGCTCGGCCGCGAGCACGCCGAGCACGAGGGCGAGCGGGAGGCCAACTCGCTGGAGGCGGTGCTGAGCTGGAGCGCCGCCCTGCAGTGCGTGGCGATTCCCTCGCTGCACAAGGAAAAAGTCCCCTCCAAGCCGGAGCTGGGGCTGCCGCAGCAGGTGCGGATTCCCGAGGAGCTGACCTTCGAGGACCAGAGCTCCAGCGGCGGCCTGGACCTGCGCTCGGACGCCGACAAGGCCGACCCGCGCGACTGGCGGCCGAGCGATCGCTACCTCGACAGCTTGGGTGACTGGGACCTGAAGGGCTATGTCACCAGCTCGTCCGTGCACACCAAGACCTTCCCGAACGCCCGGGAGACCGAGATCCTGCGCAAGCTGGGCGTGCGGGTCGAGCACGGCACGACCTGGGCCGAGGTCGCCGCGCAAACCCTGCGGATGCAGGCCAATGCCTCGACCCTGCTGGAGTTGCTGCCGGAACTGGTCAAGGTCTCCTTCGACTCCCCGCTGTGGACCGACTTCGTCCACCGCTACGCCTCGGCCGAGCACGCGTCGGAGATCGAACCGGGCATCTTCCTGTCGGGGTGGAAGACCGCGGCGGACGAGGAGTGGCAGAAGGAGAACGTCGGCGCCGTCCTGAACTGCTGCCAGTACACCTTCCCCGCCAAGGCACCCGGTGTGCAGTACGACCGGGTCAACGTGGCCGGTTACAACAACGGGCTGTTCGAGTGGGCCAGCGACAAGATCGCGGCGGCGAGCAAGCGCGGCATCCTGGTGCACTGCGTGGAGGGCAAGAACCGCAGCGCCACGGTGCTCGCCGCGTACCTGATGAAGGCGCACCGCTGGAATGCCACCCGCGCCAGCCGGGAGATCGTGGCTCAGCGGCCGTGGGCCGACCCGGACCTGTCGGTGCTGATTCCCTGGGAGCAGGACCTGGCCGACCAGGGCTGGGTGGTACCGCCGCCGCAGCGCCGCGGCGACAAGAAGCCGCTGACCAGCCAGGCCCCCGGGTCCGATTCGGGCAAGGAGGAACTGGCGCCCACCGCCAGCGACGTCGAGTGGCCCGGTCAGCGCGAGGCGATGCTGGAGAGCCTGCGAACCCAGGCCGCCCAGACCAACTTCGAAACGGTCGGGGCCGGCATCGGCCTGAACACCTACCTGACCCTGCACAACAGCCCCGGAACGGCCAACAACTGCCTGATCTACTCGATCGTGAACGCCCTGCGACTGGCCAAGACGGAAGAGGAGATCGCCGAACTCGGGGTCAACGTCCGGCACCGCAAGATCGGAGTCGAGCGCGACGGCTTCCTCAACGCCGCCGCGATTCCCTACCTGCTGGGTCAGCTGGGAGTGCCGGCTACCCGGGTGATCCTGCTCGACACCACCGGCCGGGTCAGCTCGCCGCAGGTGCACGGCACCGACACCTACTCGGCCGAGATCGTCAACGCCGCCGCTGTCAACACCATCGTCATCGTCAACGTGCGCAACGTGCATTTCGGCTACGGCCTGCTGCAGGGCAGTTGGGCGCCGAAGATTGTCGATGGCGACGGTGCCGCCGTCGACGGCAACCACTGGATCCAGTTCACCCAACCCTGAGCAATGTGATACCAGCGGCGGTATCATCGGCCTATGGCAATGACACTGCGGCTGACCGAGGACGAGACGGCCGCACTGCGGGAGTACGCCCAGTCGCATGGCATCTCGATGCAGGAGGCAGCCCGGGATGCCATTCACCAGCTCGTGCACGACGAGCGCCGGAACGCCTTCAGCCGGTTGATCCGCGAACGCGATCGGGAATTGCTGGACCGCCTCGCGCAGTGACCGTCCACCTCACGTTCGACGACATCGTCGCATTGGCCTCCGATGCCGTAGCCCCCGCGGAGGTGAGCATCCGGGACTTCGGGTTGCTGCACTCCGCGGTGGCCCGCCCGCAGGCGACCGCATTCGGCCGTGATGCCTATCCCACGGTGGCGCTGAAGGCAGCCGCGCTGATGGAATCGCTCGCGCGCAACCACGCGCTGGTGGACGGCAACAAACAGCTGGCCTGGCTCGCCACCATGGTGTTCTGCCTGTTCAACGATGTGACCGTGACAGCGCCGAGCGTGGCCGAGGGCGAGCGATTCGTGCTGGCCGTGAGTCAAGGGCGGCTCGCGCTGGACGACATCGCCGACACGCTGCTGCGGTGGAGCTGAGGTTCGGTCAGGACGTCCGCTCGCCGTGCTCGTCCCAGTGCGCGGCCACCTTCTTCGACGGCTGCACCCGGGGCGGTTCGCCCTCCATTTTCGGGAAGTTCGGCGGGTACGGGGCATCGCCCTGCCCCAGCTCGTGCTCGTCGCGCTCGGACCAGTCCAGCAGTGGCGAGATGTCGAACGGCGTGTCATCGATGCCGGCATGCAGGTCACCCAGCTCGGCGAACCGGGCCGGCATGGTGGCCATCGTGAAGTCCTCCATCCGGACGTCCGGCAGCTCGTCCCAGGTGATCGGCGCCGACACCAGGCCGGTCGAGGCCCGGATCGAGTATGCCGAGGCAATCGTCCTGTCCCGGGCGTTCTGGTTGTAGTCGATGAAGATCTGCTCGCCGCGCTCCTCCTTCCACCACTTGGTGGTTATCAAGTCCGGCACGCGGCGTTCGAGCTCACGAGCGAAGGCCAGCGCCGCCCGCCGCACCTGCGTGAACCCGTGCTCGGGAAGGATCCGCAGGTAGATGTGGATGCCGCGGGAGCCCGACGTCTTCGGCCAGCCGACCGCACCCAGTTCGTTGAGCAGTTCATGCGCGAGCACGGCGACAACCTTGGCGTCCTCGAAATCGGTGCCGGGTTGCGGGTCCAGGTCGATGCGCAGCTCGTCCGGGCGCTCGGTGTCGGCACGGCGCGAGTGCCAGGGGTGGAACTCCACGCTCGACATCTGCACCGCCCAGATCACGCTGGCCAGCTCAGTGACGCACAGCTCGTCGGCGGCGCGCCCGGACGGAAAGCGCACCTGCGCCGTCTCGACCCAGTCCGGGGCGCCCTTGGGCAGCCGCTTCTGGTAGATCCGCTCGCCGCCGGTGCCCTCGGGAAACCGGTGCAGCATGCACGGCCGCTCGTACAGTGCCCGGACGATCCCGTCGCCGACCGCGAGGTAGTACTTCGCCAGATCGAGCTTGGTGGCCCCGGTGGCGGGGAAGTAGACGCGGTCCGGATTGGTGAGCTTGACGGTCCGCTCCCCCACCTGGAGCTCGGTGAACGGCGATGCCATACCCGCACGGTAGACGACTGCACCGACGCTTAGGAGCCATCGACGCTCGTGCCTTATTCGATGGTTCCTGTCGGACCCGACCGCTAGCTTCTTCCAGGTGAGGACATCCCAACCCGCCACCGGCTTCGACCCGCTGGCCGAGATCGCCGAGCACAGCGCCGCGCTGGCCCGGGCCGCCGAGTCGAACCTGGAGGCCCCGGTCGAGCACTGCCCCGGTTGGACGGTGGCCGATCTGGTCTGGCACCTGAGCGAGGTGCACTGGTTCTGGGCCAAGATCGTGGCCGAGCTGCCGTCCGAGCCGCCGCCGGACGAGGAGGGGCCGGACCGGCCGCCGCCCGAGCAGTTGGTCGAGAGGTTCCGGGCGGGCGCCGAACACCTGGTGCGGGTGCTGGCCGCCGCCGACCCGGCCGCCGCCTGCTGGACCTGGGCGCCCACCCAGCGCAACGTCGGTTTCGTCCGCAGGCACCAGGTGCAGGAGGCCGCGGTGCACCACTGGGACGCCGAGCACGCAGCCGGCCGCGAGATCGCCCTCGGCACCGGAATGTCGGTCGATGCGATCGAGGAGTTCCTGACCTTCTCGGTGGCCACGGTGGAGGACCGGCCCGACTCCCCGCGGCCGAATCTGGACGGCGCCCTGGTGCTGGCTGCCACCGACGCCGGCACCGAGTGGACGGTCACCGACGACAGGCTGCCCGGCACGGTGCGCTTCAGCCCCGGTCCGGCCGACCCGGAGCTGCCCAGGATCACCGGCACCGCCTCGGACCTGCTGCTGTGGCTCTATGGCCGGCTGGCGCTGCCTGTCACCCCCGGCGGCAAGGCCGAGCAGTTGGCGGGCCGGTTCCGGGCCCTGGCCTTCACCGACTGACCGGGGCGCTGTGCGGGTGGTCTCGCTTGCTGACCGGGGCGCTGTGCGGGTGGTCTCGCTGGCCGATCGGGCGCTGTCGGGTGCCCTCGCTTGCCCTGTTTCCTTTCGTCCGGGCCGCTATCGGCCGCACCGGCTGACGTGGCAGCCGGAAACAAGGCATGCTGTCGGGGTGGATAACGAACTGGGGCGGCCACCGACTACCGGACGGCACATCGTCTACCTCGACCCCAAGCTGGACCGGGCAGTAAGCCCTTACTCCCCCGAGGGCGAGATCCAGATGATGGGCGAGTTCGCCGCCGGCCTGAGCCGCCGCGGAGCGCTGTCCCGGCCGATGGCGCTGCTGCTGGTCGCGCTGATCCTGGCTCCGATCGTGCTCAGCGTGCTGGCCATCGTCACTGGTTTCTGACTCGCCCTCGCCGGCTGGCCGCGCTGCGTACAGTTGTCTGCATGACCACCGACCAGACCAGCCCGCAGGTCGTCAAGACCGACGAGCAATGGCGGGCCGAGCTGTCGCCTGCGGAGTACGCGGTGCTGCGCAAGGCCGGCACCGAGCGCCCCTACACCGGCGAGTACACCGACAACCACCGCACCGGCGTGTACTCCTGCCGGGCCTGCGGTGCCGAGCTGTTCCGGTCGGACCAGAAGTTCGACTCGCACTGCGGCTGGCCGAGCTTCTTCTCGCCGCTGGCCGGCTCGGCCATCGTGGAACGGGTCGACACCAGCATGGGGATGCGCCGAGTC
>JAVEEO010000135.1 GCA_030840415.1 Pseudonocardiales bacterium
TTCCAGCTCGAGGACATGTTGCGGTTGCTGGAGCGTCCGGGGCCAGATGCCGAGCAGCCGCCGGCCTAGCGGGTCACCGTAGGCCGATTTCACCCGAGTTCGGGGCAGGCGGGCCGCAAGATTTTCGCCGGCGGCCGGCTTCTGGCTACGGTCGGTCGGTGTCCCGTTCCGATCCGCCGACCGCGGCAGCGCCGCGCGAGGGGACCGGGGCGCCGGGCACGCCGGCCCGGGCCATCGCCGCATCGCTGCGGCAGTTCTATGCCGAGGCCACCCGGCTCGACCTGAGCCAATCCGACCCGGTGGTCGCGGCCCGCAATGCCATCGGCCTGCTGGCCCCGCTGGTGCTCGCCGCGGCGCTGGGCAGCCCGGCGGTCGGCGTCGAGGCTGCCATCGGCGCGCTGCAGACCGCCTTCGCCGACCGGCCGGGGCCCTACCGGCTACGGCTGGCCCGGATGCTGATCACCGCGCTGGCCGCCGGGGTGACGGCCGGGCTGGCCGCGGGGTTGGGCAGCGTGCTGCCGGCCTTCGCGGTGCTGCTGGCGGTGTGTGCCTTCGGGGCCGGGCTGCTGCTGTCGGCCGGGCCCAGTGCCGCCCAGGTCGGGGTCGCGGCGACCGCCTGCGCGCTGGTGCTCGGCCACCTGCCGCAGACCCCGCTGGGCGCACTGCACACCGGCCTGCTGGTCTTCGCCGGCGGCGCGCTGCAGGCGGTGCTGGCCATCGCCGCCTGGCCGCTGGGACGGCACGGCCCCGAGCGCCGGGCGTTGGCCGCCCTCTACCGGCAGCTGGCCGGGCTGGCCGAGCGGCCCATCGACGCCGCGACCAGTCCGCCGCTCGGCGATGCCATCGCCGAGGCCAGGGCGGTGCTCAGCGGCGCCGGGCACGACCACGGTCCGAGCGTGGAGGCCTACCGGGTGCTGCTGGACGAGGCGGTCCGGGCCCGGCGCGACATCCTGGTGCTGTCGGCCTACGCCGACCGGCTGCGCCACGACGGGCTGGCCGAGGCCGAGGCGGCGGTCCGGGCCGAGCTGAGCACCGCGGGCTCGGTGCTGGCCGGCATCGCGGCGGGGCTGCAGGCCGGCGGCCCGATCGAGCCCGCGGCGCCGCTGCTGGCCGGCGCCGGCAGCGCCCGGTTGGCCGGATCGCTGACCGAGCGGGCGGCCGCGAGCCGGATCGCCACGCTGGCCGGCCAGCTGCGGGCGATGGCGGACACCGCGCGCACCGGCGCCGGGGAGGGTCGGCTGGACGAGGACGCCGACCGGGCCGAGGTGCCGATCCGGCTGCGGGATCCGGTGCAGGTGGTCCGGGCCAACCTGCACCTGCACTCGCCGGCACTGCGGCACGCCACCAGGCTGGCGGTGCTGGTGCCGCTCACCGACCTGCTGAGCCGGGCAGCCGGCGTGGAGCGCGGGTACTGGGTGTCGCTGACCATCCTGGTGGTGCTGCGTCCGGACTTCGGCGCGACCTTCCAGCGCTCCTTCCTGCGGGTGGTCGGCACCCTGGTCGGCCTGCTGTTGACCAGCCTGGCGGTGCACTACCTGCTCGGCGACTGGCAGCCGGGCACCATCGTGCTGGTCGCGGTGCTGTTCTTCGGCGTGCGACTGGCCGGCCAGCTTAACTTCGCGCTGTCCTCGGTGTTCCTGGCCGGGCTGGTGGTGTTGCTGCTGTCGCTGGCCGGCTTCTCCGCGCACAGCACGGTCATCGACCGGTCGATCGACACCGTGATCGGCGGCGGCATCGCGCTGGCTGCCGCCCTGCTCTGGCCGAGCTGGGAACGCGGCCAGTTGCGGGCCCGGTTGGCCGACCTGTTGCAGGCCTACCACGACTACCTGCAGATGATCCTGGATCCGCGGGCCGGCCCGGCGCAGCGCGCGGCGGTGCGCAGCCGGGCGCGGCTGGCCCGATCGGGTGCCGAGGCGTCGCTGGACCGGGCCCGCGCCGAACCGGTCGACTCGCAGGGCCTGGTAGAACTCGGCAGCGCGGTGCTGGCGCACAGCCACCGGCTGGTGCACGCGCTGACCGCGCTGGACGCGACCGGCCGGGCGAGCCGGTGCTACGCGGCGGTCCCGGAGTTCGCCGTCCTGGTCGACACCGGGTTGCGGGCCCTCGCCGAGCTGGCCAGCGCGGTGCGGACCGGTGAGCGGCCGTCCCGGCCGGCGGGGTTGCGCGGGCTGCACGCCGAGCTGACCCGGGCGTTGGAACCGGCCGCGGGTGCCCCGCTGTCGTCGGAGCTGCCGTCGGAGCTGGCTGCCATCGTCGTGGAGGCGACCGACCGGCTGGTGGACAGCCTGAACTCACTCGCCGCCGTGCTGGCCGAACCGTCGCCGGCCGAACCGTCGCTGGCCGGGCCGTCACCCCGTCCGGCGGAACGCCCGCCGGACGCCTCACCCGCCTGACGTCTCAGCCGCCTGACGCATCGACCGCCTGGCGCCTCGCCGTCTGGTCCTGGCCGAGCGGTCGGCTGCCCGTCCGTACGGTCAGGTCAGGTCAGGTGTATGCTTGCCGATAGGCAAGTAACTAGTGAGGCGGCAGGACATGCAACAAGCGCCCGAGCGCACCGCGAGCTTCGCCGGCGAGGACGTGGACCGGCTGCGGATCGCGCTGGGACGGATCGCCCGGCAGGTGGACCGGCAGGTCTCCGGCGACGGGATGACCCGCACCCAGCTGTCGGTGCTGGCCACCACCGCCCGGCTAGGCCCGCTCGGCCTGGGCGAACTGGCCGACATCGAAGGGCTGAACCCCACCATGCTGTCGCGGGTGGTCGGCAAGCTCGAAGCGTCCGGACTGGTGTCGCGGGCGGCCGCCGAGGCCGACCGGCGAGCCGTCCGGGTGCAGACCACTGCGGCCGGCCGGGCGTTGCAGCAGCGGCTGCGCCGTCAGCGCAGCCAGCTGTTCGCGGCCCGGCTGGCAGGCCTGCCGGCCGAGCAGGCCGAGCGGTTGCGGGACGCGCTGCCGGCTCTGGAGACACTGGCCGAACACCTCACCCGGCCGCAGCCGGCCACCCAGCCGGCCAAGGCCGGCCGGTGACGACGATCGCCGGAGCGAGCCGGCAGACCTTCGCCGCACTGGCCAATCCGAACTTCCGCCGGTACTTCACCGGCCAGGCCGTCTCCCTGGTCGGCACCTGGATGCAGACCGTCGCGCAGTCCTGGCTGGTGTTGCAGCTGACCGGCTCGGGCACCGCGCTCGGCCTGGTGATCGCGCTGCAGACGTTGCCGGTGCTGCTGCTGGGCCCGTACGGCGGGGTGGTCGCCGACCGGGTCGACAAGCGCCGGTTGATGATCGCGCTGCAGACCATGATGGGCCTGCTGGCCCTGGTGCTGGGCCTGCTCACCGTCACCGGCCTGGTGCGGCTGTGGCAGGTCTACCTGCTGGCGGTGCTGCTCGGGCTGAACAACTGCTTCGAGAATCCGGCCCGGCAGGCTTTCGTGCTGGAGATGGTGGGGCCCGCCGATCTGCGCAACGCGGTCAGCCTGAACTCGGTGCTGGTCAACGCGGCCCGCGCGGTCGGTCCGGCGGTGGCCGGGCTGATCATCGCCACCGGCGGCCTCGGCGTCTGCTTCCTGCTCAACGCCGTGAGCTTCGTCGCGGTGGTGGCCTCGCTGGCCCTGCTGGACACCTCCGCATTGCACGCGGCACCGCCGGCCAGCCGCAGTCCGGGCCAGCTGCGGGAGGGACTGCGCTACGTCCGGCGGACCCCGGAGCTGGCCGTTCCACTGGCGATGATGGGGCTGATCGGCTGCCTGGCCTACGAGTTCTCGGTCGTGCTGCCGATCGTCGCCAAGCAGACCTTCGGCGGCGGCGCCCAGGTGTACGGCTTCATGACCGCGGCGATGGGTGTGGGCGCGGTGGTCGGCGGCCTCTGGGTCGCCGCGCGCGGCCGGGTCGGCATCCGGGCGCTGGTCAACTCCGCGGCGGTGTTCGGTGTGGTGATCGCCGCGGCCGCCGCCGCCCCGACCCTGCCCCTGGAACTGCTGGCGCTGACCCTGGTGGGCGCAGCCAGCGTCGGCTTCCTGGCGAAGGGGAATTCCAGCCTGCAACTGGCCTCCTCACCCACCATGCGCGGCCGGGTGATGGCGCTGTGGGCGGTGGCCTTCCTCGGTTCCACGCCGATCGGCGGCCCGATCGCCGGTGTGGTCAGCGAGCAGTTCGGTGGCCGGGCGGGGCTGGCGCTCGGCGCGGCGGCCTGCCTGGTGGCGGCCGGCCTCGGCGGCCTGGTGCTGCGCCGGCTCAACCTAGCCGAGACCGCAACCGCCGAGTTGCCGGTGCGGCCCGAGGCAGAGCCGTCCGGGGCAGGGCCGTCCAAGGCGGTGCCGTTCGAGGCGGATCAGCTCGGCGGCGTCTCCAGTTCGCCACAGCGCCCGCGTGAGCCGGGCAAGCGCCCCGGGCCGGTGCGACCGGAGGCCACGCTGGTCACCGAGGAGGTTCAGCAGCCCGGTGCGGCCTGAGCAGGTGGTCGGCCAACCGGTCCAGGAACTGCCGCTGGCTGGCGATCAGCCGGTCCCCAGCCTGTTCGGAGGTGCACCATTCCACCCGGTCGAGCTCGGGAAACCGCTGGATCCGCCCGGAACCGCGCGGCCATTCCAGCTCGAAGGTGCCCAGCACCACCCGGTCCAGGTCCAGGTCGGCCTCCGCGGCCCACGCGGTGACCTGCTTGCCGCCGCTCTGGGTCACGGTGCCCAGCTCGATGAGCTCGGCGTCGGGCACCGGCAGCCCCAGTTCCTCGGCGAACTCGCGCCGGGCGGCCCGCAGCGGGGTCTCGTCCGGGCCGTACTCCCCTTTGGGGATCGACCAGGCGGCGCTGTCCCGCCGGCTCCACAGCGGGCCACCGAGGTGACCGATCAGCACCTGCAGCTCCGGCTGCCGGCGGAACAGCAGGATTCCGGCGCTGCGCTTGGCCATGCCGGGATTCTCGCAGGCCGGATCGGGCTGGCTCTCCAGCACAGGCGGGCCGGCGATGTCCGGGCTTGAGTTCGTGCTGCTGATGCTGGCCGGCCTCGCCGCCGGACTGGCCGGCGGGGTGGCCGGCCTCGCCTCGGTGATCAGCTACCCGGCGCTGCTGGCCGTCGGGTTGCCGCCGGTGGCCGCCAACGTCACCAACACCGTCGCGCTGGTCTTCAGCGGGCTGGGCTCGGCGCTGGGTGCCCGTCCCGAACTGCGCGGCCAGGGCCGGCGGATGCGCACCCTGGGCCTGGCCGGCACGCTCGGCGGCGCGGCCGGCGCGGCGCTGCTGCTGGTCACCCCGGCCGACGCCTTCGAACGGGCGGTGCCGGTGCTGATCGGGCTGGCCTCGCTGGCGGTGCTGATCCCGCGGCCGGGTGTGCAGAGCCAGCACACCGGCTCGGACGCGCGCTGGGTTGTGGGAGGGGTGTTCGCGGTGTCGGTGTACGGCGGCTACTTCGGAGCCGCGGCCGGGGTGCTGATGCTCGCGCTGCTGCTGCGGGCCACCGCGGAATCGCTGCCGCACAGCAACGCGATCAAGAACGCGGTGCTGGCCCTGGCCAACGGGATCGCGGCGCTGGGCTTCATCTGGTTCTCCGACGTCCGGTGGCTGGCGGTGCTGCCGCTGGCGATCGGCTTCTTCGCCGGCGGCTGGCTCGGCCCGCCGCTGGTCCGCAGGCTGCCGGCCCGGCCACTGCGGCTGGCGATCGCACTGGCCGGCCTGCTGGTGGCGACCAGGCTGGCGCTGCGGGCGTACTGACCGCCCGGCGGATGCCTAGCGCAACTGGTCGTCGACGAAGGCCGGCCGGGCGGCGTAGTAGCCGGTGGCAGCCGAGCCGAGGACGGCCAGGATCAGCAGCACCAGCGGCGCGGTCCAGCTGTCGGAGATCCCCAGCAGCACCCCGACCAGCAGCGGTCCGGTGCCGGCCAGCAGGTAGCCGATGCCCTGGACGAACGCCGACAGCGCCGTGGTGGTGGCGATCTCACGGGAGCGCAGCCCGA
>JAVEEO010000462.1 GCA_030840415.1 Pseudonocardiales bacterium
GTCGGAGGTCCTGCCGTACCTCGAGGATGCCGTCGAGGCGATCAAGGACGCCGACCTGGGCGAGCCGGCCCCACGTCGCCGGTCCGGCACCCGGCGCGGCACCAGCCAGGCGACCCGCACCAGCCCGGCGACCCGCACCAGCGCCCGGAAGGCCACCACCGGCAGCGCCACGGCAGGCACCCGCAAGGCGTCGGCCACCAAGAGCGCGGCTCGCACCGCGCCGGCCGCCAAGAGCGTCGCTCGCACCGCGCCGGCGGCCAAGAGCACCGCACGCAAGGTCGCTGCCAAGACCACCGCTGCCGCCAAGGCACCGGCCAAGAGCAGCACCGCTCGCAAGGCACCCGCCAAGAAGGCCTGACCCCCGCTCGCGGGTAGCTGCCCGAAAGCCGCTGCGCCCCGGCCCCTGAATCCTTTCGGGCCGGGGCGCAGCATTTCTTCGATTACGCTGGTAGGCGTGCAGACCATCAGGAACATCGAGAACGGCCTGCTTCTGGTTGTGTTCCTGGGAGTGCTGGCCCTGCAGCTGTGGGCACTGGTCGACTGCATCACGCGCAAGGCCCCCGCGTTCCCGGCCGCCGGCAAGCTCACCAAACCGACCTGGATCCTGCTGACCGCGGTGGCGGTCGCGCCGGTGGCCTTCCTGCAGGACGTGACCAACCTGCTCGCCTACATCGGCATCATCGTCAGCTGTGTGTACCTCGCCGACGTCCGGCCGGCCGTCCGCGAGATCAGCGGCCCGTCGCGCTGGTAGATCTGCGGCAACCAGTTGCCGGTCTGCTCAGGCGACCAGCCGTACCGCGGGCTCGGTCCAGTTCGAGGCCGTCCGGTGCTCGGGGTGTTCGGCCAGCCAGTCCCGGGCGATCAGGGTCAACTCCCGGTCCCGGCCCCGGAGCATCATCGCGATCATCTGGGCATCGCCGCGCAGGGACCACAGCGGGTGGCCGAAGCTGGCCGGGTTGTTGCCCTCGATCAGCCAGTGGCTCGGCCAGGCGGTGCCGTAGCCGAGCACCGGCAGCGCGGCCATCAGTCGGCGCCGGCCGGTCAGCAGGCCCAGCACCGTCAACGCCAGTCCCGACAGGCTGCCCGCGGCATGCACCCTGCGGGTCAGCGGCTTGGAGTGCATGGCCACGTAGTAGGGGAAGAACTCCTGGTAGCTGCCGAACATCGCTGCACCCCTCCGCCGGTCCGGACTGCCATTGTGACCGACCGTTCCGGCGGCAGGCCACCCGGCGCCGCCACTCCGGCAGGCAATCCCGGCCCTGCCGGGCCAACCGTCCGGAGGTAGCCTGAGCGGATGGTGGAGCACCCGGACGAAAGCCGCATCGACTCGCGGGCGAATCTCGGACCCGAGGAACTGGCTGCGGGCAGCGATGATCCGCACCGGCAGGCGGAGATCATCCTGGAGGACTCCGACGCGCGGGTGGCCGACCCGGAGCAGACCAAGCACGACTCATCCCAGACCCCGGATCGGGACGACCACTAGCCGGTGACAGCCACTCTCGGGCCGCCCGGGGCGGAACCAGGGCGATCGGAGCAGCAGGTGGTCGGCAGAACAGGCCTGGGCGTGGCGTTCGTGCCCGAGGCGGAGGTGGACCAGGGCGATCCGTTCCTGGTCGAGGTACCGGCCGAGCAGCGCGCGGATCACCCCTTTCGCTACTACGTCTACGTTTCCGCTCCTGGCTTTCCGGTGTACGGCGGCGACAGCCTGCTGGATCCGGCCGGCTGGCAGCGGATCGGGGACAGCTGTCCGGGCCTCGGCGAGGATCGCTGGTGCTGGGCGCCGTGCGTGCGCTCCGTGGCGGGATTGCCGCGGCCCTGGGTGATGCTCTACTCCCGGGCCAAGGGCGCCGGTGAGCCCGAGGGACACCAGCAGCACCGGCTTCGGCGGGCCGACAGCCAATCCCCGGCCGGCCCGTTCGTCGACTCCGGCGAGGAGCTGACCGCCGGGCTGGACTTCGCCATCGACCCGGACGTCCACGACGGCGCCGACGGGCAGCGGTGGCTGTACTTCGCCGTCGACTTCGTCGCTGACGAGCCCTATGGAACCGGCATCGTGCGGGCCCAGATCGGTTCCGACCTGCGGCGGCTGGTCTCCGAGCCGGCCGCGATCGCCCGACCGGGAGCGCCCTGGCAGGTCTACGACGAGCACCGGTCGATGCCCTGGAAGGACATTCCCGGTGTGCGCTGGGACCGGGCGGAGACGGTGCGCTGGTCGACGATCGAGGGGCCGGCGGTGATCACCTCACCCGGCGGGCGCGAGGTGGTGCTCTACAGCGGCGGCAACTTCGCCGACTTCTACGGTATCGGCGTGGTGGCCAGGGACCCCGACAGCGGGCAGTGGCTGGACCTGAGCCCGTCGCCGGAGGCCGCCCTGCTCGGCCCTGACCCGGCAGTCAACCTGTTCGGCCCGGGGCACTGCAGCGTGATCACCAGCGACGGCCGGCCGTTCCTGTGCTACCACTTCCGCAGCGCACCCGCTGCACCGCGACAGTTCGGCGTGGTGCCGCTGCGCTGGAACCCCGAGACCGACCTGCCCGAGCTGGCACCGCGGTAGCGACCTGGCATCGAGGTAGCGACCGACCGGCAGCTCAGGGGGTGCCGCCGGAGCTCCCCCCGGGATCCATCACCGTCGGCGGGTAGTCGCCGTAGGAGAACGAACCGATCTCGTCGGCCGGAACGGCGGCCGCGGTCCGGCGGGTGATCGCGGCCAACGCCGCCAGATCCGCCTTGGGCCGCCGGTCGGCGGTCAGCAACCCGTTCTTCTCCTGCAGGGTGTCGGTGAACTGGGTGTAGCAGAATCCGCTGATCGCCGGTGCGTCCAGCAGCGCGTCGACCAGTTCCCGGTAGCGCTTCAACAGCTCCTGCGAGGAGCGCACCACCGAGTACCCGTGCCAGGACGGCCCGTCGTCGGCGTCGTAGGAGATGCCGCCGAATTCGGTGATCATCAGCGG
Source organism: Pseudonocardiales bacterium (assembly GCA_030840415.1). Classification (GTDB taxonomy): domain Bacteria; phylum Actinomycetota; class Actinomycetes; order Mycobacteriales; family Jatrophihabitantaceae; genus Jatrophihabitans_A. Next base: position 2,952 of record JAVEEO010000462.1, read on the forward strand.
TTGCCCCTCCCGGGTCAGGCCGGGCAGCAGCACCGAGCGGTAGCCGGGTTGGACGTCCTGCAGGGTGGCGCCGATGGCAGCGGCGTTGCCGTAGCGCTGCCGCAGCACCTCGGCGTGCGGGGTGTAGTCGTGCACCGTGATGACGTCGGTGACGACCTGCTCCCAGCCGTCGTTGCCGACCACCAGGCGGGTCGGGTCCAAGGCCTTGGTGAGGTGGTAGAGCGCCGTCACGAAGCTGCGCTGCGGCGCGGAGCTGGTCAGCGTCGGCACGCCCCAGCTCTCGTTTATCGGCACCCAGGCGATGATGCAGGGATGGCTGTAGTCGCGTCGTTGGATCTCCAGCCATTCCCGGGTGGTTCGCTCCACCGCGCGGGTGGTGTACTCGTAGGCCGCCGGCATCTCGGCCCAGACCAGCAGGCCCAGCCGGTCACACCAGTAGAGGAAGCTCGGATCGGCGACCTTCTGGTGCAACCGGACGCCGTTGAAGCCCAGGTCGCGCACCAGCTCGACCTCGCGGCGGGCGGCGTCCGGGTCGGGGGTGGCCAGGTGCGACTCGGTCCAGTAGCACTGGTCGAGCACCAGCCGCAGGAAGTACGGCCGGCCGTTGAGCAGGATCCGGTTCTGCGACGCCTCGATGCTGCGCATCGCCGTGTAGCTGTGCACCAGGTCGACCGCCGCGCTGCCGGCCTGGTCGTCGGCCCGGTACAGCGTGATCTCGGCCTGGAACAGGTTCGGGGTCTCCGGCGACCACAGCATCCGCTGCCGCTCCAGGGTCATGTCGGCCTGCGGGAGCCGCACCGCGATGGTGGCGCGGCCCCGACTCACCGACACCGAGCTGTCGGCCAGCTCGGTCCCGTCGTGGTCGTCGAGCACCAGGCGCAGCCGTAGCGGCTGCTGGGGTATCTCGTTGAGCCGGACGTCCAACCGCAGCACCGCGCCCTCGACGTCCGGGGTCCAGCGCAGCTGGTCGATGCGGATGCCCGGTACCGGTTCCAACCACACCCGCTTCCAGATGCCGCTGGTGCGCTCGTACCAGATGGCGTGCGGCTCCGCCTGCCAGTCCTGCTTGCCGCGCGGCTGCTCGAGATCGTGCGGGTCGTCGACGACGCGGACCACCAGCACCTGGTCCGGGCCCTCGACCAGCGCATCGGTGATGTCGGCGGAGAAGGGGGTGTGGCCGCCGGTGTGTTCGGCCACCAGCCGGCCGTTCACCCAGACCCGGGCGGAGTAGTCGACGGCGCCGAAATGCAGCAACAGCCGCTCACCCGGCTGGTGCGGCGGGGTGAAGCTGCGGCGGTACCACAGCACCCGGTGGAAACCGGGGTCACCGATCCCGCTGGCCGTGGATTCGGGTGGGAACGGCACCGTGATGGCGCGTTCGGCCACCCCGGACGAGGGCTGCCAGTGCTGGTACCAGCAGTTGTCCAGCCCGATGTCGGAGTCGTCGTAGGAGAACTGCCACTTCCCGGATAGGTCGTACCAGCGGTCGCGGGTCAGCTGGGGTCTGGGATGAATGCCCATCGGCGATTCCACAGTCACTGACGACAGGGTAGTAGCCGGCCGGTGGGCGATGACTACACCCCGCCGATGTCCTGCCCGGAATCAGTCACTGACAGTGGCCGACCAGCCGGCCTCGGTGGCGAAGGCGCGGACGGTGTCGATGGTGTCCGCCTCGGCGGCGGTCTTGTCGGGCCGGTAGCGCAGTACCCGGGCGAAGCGCAGCGCGAGACCGCCGGGGTAGCGCGAGGAGCGCTGCACGCCGTCGAAGGCGATCTCGACGACCTGCTCCGGACGCACCCGGACCACGTAGGAGTCGGTCGGGCCGTCGGCCAGTTCGAGAAAGCGCTCGGTCTGGAAGGCCAGGATCTCGTCGGTCATGCCCTTGAAGGTCTTGCCCAGCATCACGAAGCCGCCGGTCCGGGGATCGCGGGCGCCGAGATGGATGTTGGACAGGCTGCCGTGGCGGCGCCCGGAACCCCACTCGACGGCCAGTACCACCAGGTCCAGGGTGTGCACCGGTTTGACCTTCAGCCAGCCCGCGCCGCGCCGGCCCGCCTCGTACGGAGCGGTCAGCGACTTGGCCACCACCCCCTCGTGGCCGTGCGCGAGCGCGTCGTCGAGGAAGGCCCTGGCCCGGTCGCGATCAGCGGTGACCAGGCGCGGCACCCGGCCGGCCGGCGGCACCAGCCCGGCAAGCGCCTCGGCCCGCCGGGCGCCCGGTTCGTCCAGCAGGTCGATGCCGTCCAGATGCAGGACGTCGAACAGGAACAGCGTCGCCGCGGCCGAGCCGGCCTCCGGTGCCGACCGGGTGCCCAGCCGCGACGCGGTGACCTGGAACGGCTGGGGCCGGCCGTCGGCACGCAATGCCAGCAGCTCGCCGTCGACGACGAATCGGGAGCTGGCGATGCCCCGCACCGAGTCGAGGACCTCGGGCAGCCGTGCCGAGATGTCCTCCAGGCCCCGGGTGAAGATCCGGATGTCGTCGCCGTCGCGGTGG
>JAVEEO010000281.1 GCA_030840415.1 Pseudonocardiales bacterium
CGAGCCGGCCCCGCCGCGGGCCGCCGGCCAGGTGGTCAAGGACGACGGCAACGGTGGCGCCGCGATCGCGGAGTACCTGGCAAGCAAGAAGCTCATCTGAGCCGGCTGACGAGACAACCCGACGAAGACTGACCAAGCAAAGGGATCCCGACCAATGGCTGAAGTACTCGTCCTGATCGATTCGGCGAACGGCAAGCTTGCCAAGTCCGCGCCGGAACTGCTCACCGCGGCCCGCTCGCTCGGCGAGCCGTCCGCCGTCGTGATCGGCGCCCCGGGCACCGCGGCGGCCCTGCACGACCAACTCGCCGAGTACGGCGCGGCCAAGGTCTACGCGGCCGAGAGCGACGAGATCGCCCAGTACCTGGTGGCGCCCAAGGCCGAACTGCTGGCCGGCATCGCCGGGCAGGCCAGTCCGGCCGCCATCCTGGTCGCCTCCACTCCGGAGAACAAGGAGGTCGCCGCCCGCGCCGCCTTCAAGCTCGACTCCGGATTCCTCGCCGACGCGGTCGAGGTCCAGGCCGACGGGTCGGCGACCCAGTCCATCTTCGGAGGCGCGGTCACGGTCAGCGCCCGGGTGTCCAAGGGCATTCCGGTGATCAGCCTGCGGGCCAACTCGGTCGCCCCCTCGGCCGCACCCGGCGCCGCCGAGCAGGTGGACGTCGAGGTCAGCCTGTCCGAGGCCGCCAAGGCGGCCAAGGTGATCGACCGGGTCTCCGAGGCCAAGGGCTCCCGGCCGTCGCTGCAGGACGCCTCGGTGATCGTCTCCGGCGGTCGCGGGGTGGGCTCGGCCGACAACTTCTCGGTGGTCGAGCAGGTCGCCGACTCCCTCGGTGCCGCGGTCGGAGCGTCCCGGGCGGCCACCGACGCCGGCTGGGTGCCGCACCAGATGCAGGTCGGCCAGACCGGCGTCACGGTCTCGCCGCAGCTCTACGTGGCACTGGGCATCTCCGGCGCGATCCAGCACCGGGCCGGCATGCAGACCTCGAAGACCATCGTCGCGGTCAACAAGGATCCCGAGGCGCCGATCTTCGAACTCGCCGACTTCGGCGTGGTCGGCGACCTGTTCGCCGTCGCCCCGCAGTTGGCCGAGGAGATCGCCAAGCGCAAGGGCTGAGTCCACTTCACCGGCCCGCTCAGGCAGCCGGCAACACCCGGAGCCCGCTGGTCCCCGGGCCCACTACACTGGGTCCAGTGACAGTGGGAGCCGACTTCGGGGAACAGCAGCATGGATCGATCGAATCGATCTTCGCGCCCCGCTACCGGATCACCACGCTCGGCATCCTGATCCTGATGACCATCATCGCCTTCGAGGCGCTGGCGGTCGCGACCGCGCTGCCGACCGCGGCTCGTAGCCTGCACGGCCTGGCCTCCTACGGTTGGGCGTTCACCGGCTTCCTGGTGACCAGCGTGGTGGGCATGGTGGTATCGGGGATGTACTCCGACCAGCACGGGGCCCGCCGGCCGCTGCTGGTCGGCCTGGCGCTGTTCATCGCCGGCCTGCTCATCGGCTCTGCCGCCACCTCGATGTGGGTGCTGGTCGGCGCCCGGTTCGTCCAGGGCCTGGCCGTCGGCCTGCTGATCACCGCCATGTACGTGGTGGTGGGCGAGGTCTACGCCGACCAGGTACGACCGCGGCTCTTCGCCGCCCTGGCCGGTGCCTGGATCATCCCCGGCCTGGTCGGCCCGGTGCTGTCCGGCTGGATCACCGAGCAGCTGTCCTGGCGCTGGGTATTCGGTGGGCTGGCCCCGTTCGTGGCGCTCGGGCGGCGTGCTGATCCTGCCCTCGCTGCGGCAGCTCCGCAGCACCATCGGGGCCGGCCGGATGGACCCGCGGCGGATCGGCTACGCCCTGCTGACCGCGGTCGGGGTGGCCGGGGTCGCCAACCTGGGCGAGCACCTGACCCTGCCGGGCGTCGCCGTCGCGGTGGTCGGGCTGGCCGCCATGCTCACCGGCCTGCGCCGGCTGCTGCCGGAGGGTACTTCGCGCTTCGCCACCGGAGTGCCGGCCACCATCGCCTTCCGCGGCGTGCTGGCCGGGATCTTCGTCGGGATGGAGGTCATCGTCCCGCTCACCCTGTCGGTGCAGCTGCACTACTCGCCCACCCTGGCCGGCACCCCGCTGATGCTGTCGGCACTGAGCTGGGCCACCGCCTCGACCATCCAGGGCCGGCTCCGGCAGCCGAACCGGGCGGCGCTGGTCCGGCTCGGGCTGGTGCTGATGGCCGTCGCCGGCGCGGGGATGGCGCTGGTGGCGGTGCGGATCCTGCCCGGCGCCTTCGCCTTCGTCGTCTGGCCGTTCGCCGGCTTCGGGGCGGGCTTCGCGATCACCAGCGTGAGCGTGGTGATGCTGGAGTGCACCACCGATGCCAACCGTGGCTCGGACTCGGCCGCCCTGCAGCTGGCCGACTCTTCGGTCAGCGCCCTCTCGGCCGCCTTCGCCGGCGCCCTGATCGCGCTTGCGGTCAACGGCCGGATCGGCTACGGCAGCGGGTTCGCGGTGGTGTACCTGAGCATGGCCGTCGTGGGGGTGCTGGCCGTCAGCCGGGCCTCCCGGCTGCGGGTGGTGGCGGCTTCACCCGCGGCAGGGCGAGCGGTCGAATGTGGCCGGCCCGGCTCAGTAAGCTCCTAACCGATGACCTACCTCGATCATGCCGCCACCACTCCGATGCTCCCGGAGGTGATCGACGCGGTTTCCGCGTCGATGCGTGCCTCCAGCACCGGAGTCGTCGGCAACCCCTCGTCGGTGCACACCTCCGGCCGGCAGGCCCGTCGGGTGATCGAGGAGTCCCGGGAGCGGCTGGCCGCGGCCCTGGACGCCCGGCCGTCCGAGGTGATCTTCACCAGTGGCGGCACCGAGGCGGACAACCTGGCCGTCAAGGGCATCTACCTGGCCCGGCGGGCCGCCGACCCGGCCCGGCGCAAGCTGCTGGTCAGCTCGGTCGAACACCACGCGGTGCTCGACTCGGCCGACTGGCTGGTCGAGCACGAGAACGCCGAGCTGGTGCTGTTGCCGGTCGATTCCGCCGGCGTGGTGCGGCCCGAGGCACTCGCCGCGGCGATCGCCGACGATCCGGCCGCGGTGGCCCTGGTCAGCGTGATGTGGGCCAACAACGAGGTCGGCAGCATCCAGCCGGTCAGCGAGCTGGCCGAGATCGCGCATGCCCACGGGATCTCCTTCCACACCGACGCGGTGCAGGCGGTGGGCACCCTGGGGGTGTCCTTCGCCGCCTCCGGGGTGGATGCGATGACCGTCACCGCCCACAAGATCGGTGGCCCGTACGGGGTCGGGGCGCTGCTGCTGGGCCGGGGAGTGGCCTGCCTGCCGGTGCTGCACGGCGGCGGTCAGGAGCGTGACGTGCGCTCGGGCACCCTGGACACGCCGGGAACGGTCGGGTTCTCCCTCGCCGCCGAACTGGCGGTGGGCCGGCGTCCGGAGCTGGCCTCGCGGTTGACCGGCTTGCGCAACCAGCTGATCGAGGGGGTGCTGGACGCGGTGCCGGACGCGGTGCTCAACGGACACCCGGTGCATCGGCTGCCGGGCAACGCCCACCTGTCCTTCCCCGGTTGCGAGGGCGACTCGCTGCTGATGCTGCTGGACGCCCGGGGCATCGAGTGCTCGACCGGCTCGGCCTGCTCGGCCGGGGTGGCCCAGCCCTCGCACGTCCTGCTGGCGATGGGCGCCGACGAGCAGCGGGCCCGCGGTGCGCTGCGGCTGTCATTGGGCCACAACTCCACCGAGGCCGACGTCCGGACCGTCGTCGAGGCGATCGGACCGGTGGTCGAGCGGGCCCGTCGGGCCGGCGCCGCCGCCAGTTCGGCCGCCGGCTCGGGACGAAGTGGATGAAGGTGAGCGCATGAAGGTGCTGGCCGCCATGAGCGGCGGCGTGGACTCCGCGGTGGCCGCCGCCCGGGCGGTCGCGGCCGGCTGGGACGTGACCGGCGTGCATCTGGCGCTGTCGCGCCAGCCGGCGACGCTGCGCACCGGCTCGCGGGGCTGCTGCTCGCTGGAGGACTCCCACGACGCCCGCCGCACCGCCGACATCCTCGGCATTCCGTTCTACGTCTGGGACTTCGCCGAGCGCTTCGCCGCCGACGTGGTCGAGGACTTCGTCTCGGAGTACCAGGCCGGCCGGACCCCCAACCCGTGCCTGCGCTGCAACGAGAAGATCAAGTTCACCGCGCTGCTGGACCGGGCCCTGGCGCTCGGCTTCGATGCGGTGGTCACCGGCCACCATGCCCGGCTGACCGACGGCCGGCTGTACCGGTCGGTCGACCAGGCCAAGGACCAGTCCTACGTGCTGGCGGTGCTGAGGCCCGACCAGCTGGCGCACGCGGTGTTCCCGCTCGGTGACTGGACCAAGGACCAAGTGCGGGCCGAGGCGGCCCGGCTGGGCCTGGCGGTGGCCACCAAGCCGGACTCGCACGACATCTGCTTCATCGCCGACGGCGACACCCAGGGCTTCCTGGCCAACCGGCTGGGGGAGCGGACCGGCGACATCGTCGACACCGACGGCGCGGTGCTGGGCAGTCATCCGGGCACGTTCGGCTTCACCGTCGGCCAGCGCCGCGGCCTGAACCTGAGCCGGCCCAGCGCCACCGGCGAGCCGAGGTACGTGCTGGCCATCCGGCCCGCCACCAACACCGTGGTGGTGGGCAGTGCGGCCGAACTGGAGGTCGGACTGATCCGGTGCGGCACGCCGGTCTGGATCGCCGAGCCGCCGACCGGGGCGCTGGACTGCCAGGTCCAGCTACGCGCGCATGGCATGGTGTCGCAGGCCCGGGTCAGCTCCGACGGCACCGGGCTGCGGGCGGTGCTGGCGCAGCCGCAGCGCGGGGTCGCCGCCGGCCAGGCGCTGGTGATGTACGACGGCGACCGGGTGCTCGGCTCGGCGACCATCCTCAGCACCGAGCGGGACCCGGTCAGCGCCGGATGAGCCATCCGTGGCCGGCCGGCGCCACCACCGGCATCGGTTCGCTGCCCGGCACCGACCCGGACGAGGCGGTCCGGCTGGTGCTGGGCGAGGTCGCCGACCTGCCCTACCTGCCGGAACTGCCTGGTCGCGGCTTCGGCGCGGACGTCATCGCCCGAACGGGCGCGCTGCTGGTCGACTTCCCGCTGGAGTGGCAGCCGCACGGCTGGACGGTGACCAGCAGCCCCGGACGGGATCTCGCCCGGGCCCGCGACCACCTCAACCGCGACCTCGACGCCCTGACCGAGCAGGCCCAGGGGGTGCCGCTGCTGAAGGTGTCGGTGTGCGGGCCGATGACGCTGGGTGCGGCTCTGGAACTGCCCAACCTGCACAAGGTACTGACCGACCACGGCGCGTTCCGCGACCTGGCCGGATCGCTGGCCGAGGGCACCCGGCTGCTGCTGGCCGCGCTCGAGGCCAACCTGCCCGGCACCGCGTTCGTGCTGCAGGTGGACGAGCCGAGCCTGCCGCAGGTGCTGGCCGGCCAGGTGCCCACGCCGAGCGGCTACGGCACCGTCCGCTCGCTGCCCCGGTCGGTGGCCGGTCCCGCGCTGGCCGGCCTGCTCGACCTGGCCGCGCCCGGCCACCGGGTGGTGCACTGCTGCGATTCCCGGGTGCCCTACGACCTGCTGGTCAGTTCCGGAGCGTCGGCGGTGTCCGTCGACGCCGCCCTGGTCACCGACGCATCCCTGGACCAGCTCGGTGAGCTGGTCGAGGCCGGCGTATCGCTCTGGCTCGGAGTGTTTCCCGGCACCGACGCACCGATCTCCACCGCACACGCCCGTGAGCAGCTCCGGCAGCTGTGGACCAAGCTCGGCTTCGAACCGGCGCGGCTGGCCGAGGCGGTGATCCCCACCCCGGCCTGCGGCCTGGCCGGCGCGTCGCTGCCCTACGCGCGCCGGGTGATGGAACTGCTGACCGAGCTCGGCACCGCGCTGCGCGACGGCCTGGAGTGACTCCGGGCCGATAGGTCCGCGGCGTCGACAGGCCTAGAGTGGTGGCGGTGACTGCATGGGAACCGCTCGGGTCGATCAGCAGGGTGGATCCGAACCAGGTCGTCCTGATCGAGGGTTCGTCGTTCTGCATCAGCAACGAGGCCGGCGACGTGGCCCGCGGTGGCGTGCACGGCCTGTTCGTCCGGGACACCCGGGTACTGTCCCGGTGGGACCTCTACGTCAACGACGAGCGGGTCCGGCCGTTGGCCGGCGTCGCCCGGGACGGTTACGCCGGCCGGTTCCTCAGCATCGGCCCGGTCGCCGGCGACCACCGGCGCGAGCTGGTGGTCGACCGGCGGCGGTGGCTCAGCGCCGATGGCATGCGCGAGGACGTGACCGTGCGCAACTTCGGCCGCGAACCGGTCGCCTGCACGGTCGCGGTGGCCTTCGATGCCGACTTCGCCGACGTGTTCGAGGTAAAGGACGGCCGCATCCCGCGCCGCAACGTGCACGGCAGCGCTGCCGGCGAGCACTACACCATCGAGACCCGCTGGCGCGGCCACCAGCGTGCCGTGGTGGTACAGGCACCGGGCGCCGCGATGGCCGAGGAGCGCGCGCTGTTCACCGGCCTGGTACCGGCGCACGGCAGCTGGACGGTGACCCTCGGCGTCACCGTCCAGATCGACGGAGTGACCCAGGCGCCGCTGCCGCTGGATCGTCCGATCGAGGACTCGGCACCGGCGCGGCGGTTGCGGCAGTGGCGCTCGGACGTCCCGATGGCCCGGTCCAGCAACCAGGTACTGGAGGCGACGCTGCGGCGCAGCCAGCAGGATCTGGGCTCGCTGCGGATCGCCGACCCCGCCAACCGGGATCGGGAGGTGGTGGCGGCCGGGGCGCCCTGGTTCTTGGCGCTGTTCGGACGGGACTCGCTGCTGACCTCGCTGATGGCACTGCCGCTGGACCAGCGGCTGGCCCTGGACACCCTGCACACCCTGGCCCTCTACCAGGGCAGCCGGACCAACCCGCTCACCGAGGAGGAGCCGGGCCGCATCCTGCACGAGCTGCGCTTCGGCATGGACGCCTCGCTGTCCCTCGGCGGTGAGCAGGCCTACTACGGCACCGCCGATGCCAGCCCGCTGTTCGTGCTGCTGCTCGGCGAGCTGCACGCCTGGGGGCTGCCGGCCGACGAGCTGGCCGAACTGCTGCCGCACGCCGACCGGGCGCTGGGGTGGGTTCGAACCCATGGCGACCGCGACGGCGACGGGTTCGTGGAGTACCAGCGCAGCAACGACCAGGGCCTGGCCAACCAGGGCTGGAAGGACTCCTGGGATGGGATCAACTACGCCGACGGCTCGCTGCCGGGCACTCCGATCGCGCTGTGCGAGGTGCAGGGCTACGTCTACGCGGCCTACCGGGCGCGGGCCCGGCTGAGCTCCGATCCCGCCGAGCGGGCCCGGTGGAACGGCCGGGCCGACGAGCTCAAGCGCCGGTTCAACGAGCGGTTCTGGCTTGCCGACCGCGGCTACTTCGCCGTTGCCCTCGACGGCGACAAGCGGCCGGTGGACGGCGTCGCGTCGAACATGGGCCACTGCCTGATGACCGGCATCGTCGATGCGGACAAGGCGCCCCCGGTGGTCGAACACCTGATGTCGGACACGATGTTCACCGGCTGGGGGATCCGCACGCTGGCCTCGGACATGGGTGCCTACAACCCGGCCAGCTACCACAACGGATCGGTCTGGCCGCACGACAACGCACTCATCGTGGCCGGCCTGATGCGCTACGGCTTCGTCGCCGAGGCCCAGCGGGTCGCGACGGCGCTGCTGGATGCGGCAGCGCACTTCGACGGCCGGCTGCCGGAACTGTTCTGCGGCTTCGACCGCGACGAGTACGCCCAGCCCATTCCCTATCCCACGTCCTGCTCGCCGCAGGCATGGGCCGCCGCCACCCCGATCTCGCTGGTCCGCACGCTGCTGCGCTTCGACCCGTACCTGCCGCGACGCCGGCTGCGGCTGGCACCGGCCTGGCCGGCGGAATTCGGCTCGCTGGAGCTGGCCAATGTGCAGCTGGACGGAGCACGATTGGAGTTGTCCCTGGAGGCCGGCCGGGTCGAGGTGCGGGGGCTTCCGGAGGATATCGAGCTGAGCCACCAGCCGGATGAGGACGGGGCGCGGTTGGAGTAGGGCCATGGCGGGGGAATTGCGGGTGGCGATGGTCGCGCCGCCCTGGTACGAGTTGCCGCCCACCGGTTACGGCGGCATCGAGTCCGTGTGCGCGGATCTGACCGACGGCCTGCTGGCCCACGGGGTGGACGTCACGCTGATCGGGGTGGGCACCAACGGCACCGGGGCGCGGTTCGTCCGGACCTTCGCCCAACCGCAGCACCACCGGCTGGGCGACACCATGCCGGACGCGCTGCACGCCGCCGCGCTGCCGTCCATCCTGGCCACGCTCGACGTCGATCTGGTGCACGACCACAGCTTCCTCGGGCCGCTGATCGCCGCCCGCCGCCCGATACCCACCCTGGTGACCGCACATGGCCCGGTCGACGGCGAGATGGGCCGCTACTACTACGCACTCGGCTCGGCCCTCGACCTGGTGGCGATCTCGCGGTCGCAGCGGTCCTCGGCACCGTGGCTGAACTGGGCCGGGGTGGTGCACAACGCGGTCCGGGTCCGGGACTTCCCGTTCCGGGCCGACAAGTCCGACTTCGCCCTGTTCCTCGGCCGGATGTCACCGGACAAGGGCCTGGTCACCGCCATCGCCGCCGCCACCTGCGCGGGAATGGACCTGGTGGTGGCGGCCAAGGCCAGCGAGGCTGCCGAGCGGCAGTACTTCGAGGACGAGATCAGGCCGAGGCTCGGCTCCGGGGTCCACTGGGTCGGCGAGGCCGACCGGGCCGCGAAGCGGACGTTGCTGTCGAACGCGAGCTGCCTGCTCTTTCCGATCGCCTGGGACGAGCCGTTCGGAATGGTGATGATCGAGGCGCTGGCCTGTGGCACTCCGGTCGTGGCGCTGCGCCGCGGGTCGGTGCCCGAGGTCGTCCGGCACGGCGTCACCGGATGGGTCTGCGACGACGAGGCGCAGTTGCCGGAGGCGCTGCTGCGGGCCGGCGAGCTGGATCCGGCCGCCTGCCGGGCGGACGTGCTGGCCCGCTTCGACGTCGACCGGATGGCCCGCGAGTACCTGCAGGTCTACCACCGGCTGGTGGAGCGGCCAGCCGGTCGCCGTCCGGTCGCCTCGGCATGAGCCGCCCCGGTCGACGGTGCTCGGGAACTGTCGGTGCCGGACGGTAACTTGAAGCGCGTGACGACAGCCGATGAGCACTCCGCGGGTACCGGCGAGCCGGCTGAGCTGACCCAGGCCCGGCAACGCCATGCCGAGCTGTCCGAGCAGCTGGCCGACGCCGCCTACCGCTACTACATCGCCAACGCGCCGACCCTGTCCGACGCCGACTACGACCAGCGGATGCGCGAGCTGCAGGCGATCGAGGACCGGGTCCCCGAGCTGCGGACGCCCGATTCGCCCACCCAGCGGGTCGCCGGTGACTATTCCTCGCAGTTCGCCCCGGTCACCCACCTGGAACGGATGCTGTCGCTGGACAATGCCTTCACCGCCGACGAGCTGGCGGCCTGGCTGGT
>JAVEEO010000339.1 GCA_030840415.1 Pseudonocardiales bacterium
ACAGGATCGGGTCCCGGAACAGGTCGATGAACGACAGCCAGTACCGGGTGGGCAGGTAGGGCTGCAGCGCCTGGGAGGCGTCGATGGTCAGCAGCAGCGAGGACCCGATCAGGATCGCCAGCGCCCCCATGCTGGCCGACAGCGCCGAGTCGGTCACCGTGGACAGGAACAGCGCCACCGCGGCCACCCCGAGCATCGAGAACGCCACGTAGCCGATCGCCAGCACCGTCCGGGCCGCGATCTGGCCCGGGGTCAGGGTGCTGCCCGAGACGCTGGTGACCGCCTCCGACAGCGACTGGTTGCCCAGCAGCGCCCGGCCGACGAAGAAGCCGGTACCGGCGACCAGCACCACCGACACCAGCACGAAGGCGAACACCGACACCAGCTTGGCAACCAGCAGCCGGGTGCGCCCGACGGGGCGGATCAGCAGGTAGCGCAGGGTGCCGGCCTGCGCCTCGCCGGCGATGGTGTCCCCGGCCACCACGGCGACCGCGACCGGCAGGAACAGCGGCAGCACGATGGCCAGTGCCGCCACCGCGAACAGCGATCCGTTGGCCAGCACCGCCGACAGGAAGGCCGGTCCCTGCCCGGGCCGCGGACCGACCCCGGTGATCGCCAGCAGGATCGCCACGATGGTGGGCAGCGCGTCCAGCAGGCCGATGGTCATCCAGGTCCGCGGCCGGCGGAACAGTTTGAGCAACTCCACCCTGATCATCGCTGCTCCGCCGTGATCATCGGGGCTCCACCCGATCGGTGCTGGGCCCGGTCAGCTCCAGCACCGCCTGCTCCAGGCTGCGCCGCTCCGGTCCCAACTCGCGCACCCGGACGCCGTTGCCGACCAGCAGCGCGTTCAGCGCGGCCGGGTCAGCGCCTCGCACCAGCAAGGTGTCGCCGTCGCGGTGCTCTACCCGGCCGTCGAGCAGGGCCAGCGCCGCCGTGGCGTCCGGGGTCCGCACCAGCGTCCGCCCGGTCGGCGCCTGCAGTTCGGCCAGCGGCGCCTGCACGACCAGCCGTCCCCGGTCCAGCACGCCGACCCGGGTGCACAGTTGCTCCACCTCGGCCAGCAGGTGGCTGGACAGGAAGATGGTGGTACCACCGGCGTGCAACTGCAGCAGCAGGTCCCGGATCTCGCGGATGCCCTGCGGGTCCAGGCCATTCGTCGGCTCGTCCAGCACCAGCAGTCGGGGCCGGCGCAGCAGTGCCGCGGCCAGTCCCAGCCGCTGCCGCATGCCCAGCGAGTACGCCTTGACCGGACGCCGGCCGACGCCGCCCAGGCCCACCTGGTCCAGTGCCGCGGCCACCCGGTCGGCACGGTCGGTCCGGCTGCCGCGGGCCCGGCGCCCTCCGCTGGCATCGAGCAGGCTCAGGTTGGCCCGGCCGGACAGGTGGCCGTAGGCGGCCGGGCCCTCCACCAGCGCGCCGACCTGGTCCAGCACCCGGCCGGCCGCCGCCGGCACCGGCCGGTCGAGCAGCTCGATGCGTCCCGAGGTCGCCATCACCAGGCCCAGCAGCATCCGCACGGTGGTGGTCTTGCCCGAGCCGTTGGCACCCAGGAAGCCGTAGATGTCACCGGGCCGCACTTCCAGGTCGATCGAGTCCACGGCCGTCAGCGAGCCGAAGCGCTTGGTCAGGGCGTGCGTGCGGATCATCAGTTCAGTTCCGGGTGGGTGGGCAGTTGCGCGGCGGCCCCGGCCAGCGTCTCGGCGGTCACGGTGCCGACCAGGAGCCAGGCGGCGTCGCGCAGGCGGGCCGAGGACAACAGCAGGGTGAGCGGCCCGACCGTCAGGCTCAGCCGCGAATCGCTCGGGTCGGCGCCGGTGGCGTCGGCCAGCTCCTGGCTCAGCGAGTAGCCGAGCCGGGTGGGCAGCGGCACCGCGACCAGCTCGGTGACGCCCCGGCCGTACACCCCGACGCTGCCGAAGGGCGGTAGCTGCCGGTTGCGGTCCAGGCCGGCCAGCCGGGCCGGCGGCACCACCGAGCCGAGCTGGTCGATGACGGTGACCAGGTCCCGGGACGGCCGGTCGGAGACCCGGGCGTCCAGCGGCGGAACGAAGCTGGTGACCGAGGCCGGCGGCTGGCTGGCGGAGAAGTCCAGGAAGGAGCTGGTCAGGGCCGCGCTGCCCGACTGCTTGCCCTGGACCCGGACCCGCAGCGGCAGCCCGGTCGCGGCGTCGGCCCAGACGTCGACGGCGGCGATGTTGCTGGCCGGTTGCCGCGGGGTGATCCGCATCCCGGGTGCGCTGCGGCCGGCGATCCGTTGCGAACCGAGCCGGGACGCCTCCTGGGGCAGCGCCTGGCTGAGCAGCCGGCGGCCGAGCTCGGTCGGCAGCAGGTCCGCCGCGGCCGGCAGCCGGGCCTGCGGAGCCACCGGCGAACCGGTCCGGTCGACGGCGTTTGCCTCGTAGTTCCAGCTCCAGTCGCCGGACTCGTCGTGGTGGACGTCGGATTCACCGGCGAAGCCGATCGCGTCGACCCGCCAGTCGGTGGCCGAGCGGTACCAGGCCCGCAGTTGGGTGCGGCCGCCGAACAGGTCCGCGATCGAGCCGAACCGCTCGGTGACCGGCAGCGCCAGGCCGCCGCTGGCCTCGGCGTAGCCGGAGTACGGCAGGCCGGCCGAGTCGGTGATCCGCTCGAGCAGAGCCGCGGCCGAGAGGTTGCTGGTCCGGGCTGGGACCGCGGCGACCAGGGCGGGCAGGGCGGTGAGCACCGCGGTGGCGGCGAGTACGGCGAGCCAGCGCCGGACGGTGGTCACTCCTCACCGTACGTCGTGCGGCCCGCACCGGTTCGAATTGATCCTGCCTGTGCGGGCTCGGCTGCGGCATAGTGCTGTCATGGCACATTCGATGACCGATGAGCAGGCCCGGGTGTTCCTGGCCCAAGGCACCCGCACCGGCAAGCTGGCCACCAGCCGGGCCGACGGCCGCCCGCACGTGGCACCGATCTGGTTCATCCTGGACGGCGTTGACCTGCTGTTCATGACCGGTGCGAACACCGTCAAGGGCCGCACCTTGCGCCGGGACCCGCGAGCGGCGTTGACCGTCGACCTGGAGCAGCCGCCGTACGCGTTCGTGACGGTCGAGGGCCGGGTCGAGATCTCCGAGGACCTGGACGCGATGCTGCTGGCCTCGATCGCCATCGCCGGCCGCTACGTCAGCGAGGCGGAGGCCGAGGCGTTCGGGCGCCGCAACGCCGTCCCGGGGGAGTTGCTGCTCCGGTTGCGGCCGGACAAGATCATCGCGATCGACGACATGCTGGGCTGAGCGGCAGGCTCGCGCGCGACCGTCGGCCAGCGGCCGGAGTTGGGTGCGTCGACTACCTAGGCAGCTGGTGACGTCGGGTACGTGGTGTGCACGCTCACCTCGCCAGGCTGGTCTTTCGGCATCACGATCCAGAGGATGGGGTAGAGCAGCAGTTGGCAGCCCGGCAGGACCAGTAGGAGCAGCACGAACAGCAGCCGGGCCGGCCACGGGTCCAGGCCGATCCGGCGGCCGAGCCCGGCGCAGACCCCGCCGAGGATGCGTCCCTCGCTCGGCCGGGTGAGGCCCTGGTTGCGGAACAGATTGTGAATGGATCCCATGATCTTCGTTTCCCCTCGAATCGGCCCGGTGGGCCCGTGCCGCTCGGTGCGGCTCGATGTACCAAGCATCCGGCGGGAAAGGGTTTGCGGCATCGGGGACGGCCCTGAGAATCACCCTCGTTGTCCTGCTGACCGGAGTCAGGGTCCTACGGGCTAACCCCTGTTCGGGCGCACTGCCGACTGCGGCTGCCAAGCGCCTTCGTGCTACGCCGCCCGCGTCAAACCTCGGCGGAACCGCTCAGGCGACGGCGTCGGCAGGATCGTCGAAGTCCAGCAGGCCATCCTCGTCAACCAACGGTTTGACCTCGGGCGGCTTGGAGCCTCGGCCGAACGTCAGATCATCGACCTCGATCCCGAAGACGATCGAACGGTCGGGTTGAATCACGCAGGGTACAGCGCCGAACGCGAACGTCGCGGCGGTCTCGCCTTGGAACGAGATCGTCTCCGTCGACTCGAGCTTCCAATCGATTGTCATTGTCGCCTTGCCGATGAGGCTTTCAATCGCGTCGACGGAGATTTCCGCCGACTGCCCGCCGCGCCTTGTCGCGTGTACGGCGAAGTGCCGGCTGACCAGGGTGCGGGTGATGACGAGCATTCTGAGGCCCTGCTCGGTAAGGAAGATCCGGGTCGCAGAGTTCTCATCGAAGGTTCGCCCGGTCAACGCCCTGCCGAGCAGCCCGAGGTCCACTCTGCGCTCGGTCACGTCGCGGACCTCGAAGTCGACCGAGTTCGCCCCTGACCACAACGATGTGGAGATCTCGGCACCGGGCATCGGTAGGCCTATGGCCGTGAGAAAAGCCGCAGTGAGCTTGAGCCCGACCTTGAGATCGAGGGCTGTCGAACGCACTCCGGCAAGGTCGGAAACTGGGTAGGGCACCGCGGGTGGCAACTCAACGCCGCCACCAGCGAGCAGGCCGGGCAGTTGGCCCCGGAGCTCGATATGCCGGCCCTGCACCGCGAGGACTTCAAGTGGATCGACACCGCTGCGTGGTGCGCCCAGTACGTTTGCGCGGTAGAGGGACCGCACCCGGCTTGTGAACGGGTCGGTGCGCCCACAACGTCGGAAGCTCATGTGGTTCGCTCCTCTGCCTCAGGATCGCTACTTTTGCCAGCCAGCGGCTGATGTAAAGCACCGCGAGCAGTAGGTTCACTATGAGCGAGAGTGCCAGTGCCACGAGTAAGAGGTTGATCCGGGCGCGAGTTCGCTCGAGACGGCCCTCGCTGGCAACCCTCTCCTCGGACCGGGCCAAGAATTCACGATCGAGGGCGGTCAGGCGGAGCCCTTTGCGACGTGATGCCCGAGCTGCCCGGAGTGGCTCCCCATCTATCAGGTATCGGTCGTCGTGATGGCTGCGCTGCCATTCGTAGGCCGCGCGCTGCCATGGTTCCAGCTTCTCCCGCCATGCTCGGTTGTCGTCCAGGATGGCTTCACTGAGGCGGTCGTGGGACAGCTCCCACCAGATTGCGTTAGGCCGCGGGTCGCTGCGGATGAGGTAGTGCTCCTGCAGCATCGCCAATACCTTGTCGGGCTCCGACACGTCAGGCTGAGACCGCGTTTGACTGCGCAAGCCGTCCCTGGTGAGTAGCTGTGTCTGGATCCAGTCGCGTATCTCGCGCTCCGCAGCCAGGTTGCCCTGAGAAGCTTCAGCTACCACCTTGTTGTAGTAGACGCCAAGGGCGGCATCGAGCGGGCCGAAGTCCTCCACATCACCCGCGCCGATCTCGGTGAATGGGATGCTGTTGCCGCTGAGCTTGCGCCATAGGCTGTCACACACCACCTGCAAGAGCACCGGTTCGACATAGGTTCCGAGACGGAGGTGGCCATTGCGTACTCCGCCCGTACGCACCAACTGCAGGTCGGCGATGAGCTTGGCCGCGGCCGGGTCTGTGAACTTGACTCCACACTCCTTGGCCGGCAGCTGAATGGCGCGCATTGCGCCATCCTTGTCGAGCAGATCCAGCCGGAACGTCGATCGCAGCTGGCCGGGTATGTAGCGTAAGAACCTGTCGAGCCCGCCCATGAAGTCCTCGCGCATTGCCAGCAGGGCCCATCGGTCGCGGTTGTCGAGTGCCTCACCCAACTGGCGGAAGAAGCCTCGTTGGCCGTCGAAATCGGTTGAGTCGGTGGTGAGTATCTCCTCGAACTGGTCCAGCAGCAGTAACTGTTGCCGCGGGGCGCCCTGCTCTTCGTGCAATCGCTCCAGAGCCTGGGAGATTGTCCAGTCGTGCTTTCCAGGAAAGTCGGGAAGGTGGCCGAGCAAGCAGGTGACCACGCTCGCCACGTATCCGTTCTCGGCCTTGACGCCTTCCGGCACCGGCGTGGTGACCCGGGCCGCGGAGAAAGGCTTGAGCTGCGCACAGATCTGAAAATCCCGCTCGACCATGGCTGGTGTGATCGCGGCCTGAATGAGGGATGTCTTGCCGGCGCCGGAAGGAGAGTGCAGCAGGACGATCCGTCCGGCCACCAAGGTGTTGACCAGTGCGGCGGCCTCCGGTTCGCGACCGTAGAAAAGTTCTCCCTGGCGGAACGGTCGAGGCCCGACGTACGGCTCGCACGACTTGGCGCTGTCTGGGGTGATGGCGGTCATGGCCCGGGCCGGGTTTCACGCAGGTCATTGAGGAACTCGGAGGAGCTGCCCCAATAGAGGTTCACGTGATCATCGTCGAGGTATCGTTCGAGATAGTCCTGCGCTGCTTCGGGATCGACAGTGGCGGTTTCTGGCCGTAGCTGCACTCCGACGTGTTGGTGCCTGTCCTGCCGTGAGCTGCCCGCGAAGCTCTTCACGCTCTGGAACATGATCCGGAATTCCCAGTCATCCAGGATGTAACCGAGAAACAGGAGCGACGTGTCGGTGAGCGCGTTCCTGACCGAGCCCGGCACGAAGTCGGTCTTGTCGTTGTCCACATGCCGCATCCATGCTCTTAGCCAGGTGAAGTAGTCGTCTTCGGTGAGGACGATGGACGAGGGTTTCCAGAATGAGCCGAACACGTGATAGACCAGCGGTTTCGCGGCACTGGGCGTGGGCAACGGATCTTCCTCGAATCGGAAATCATGGAGCCAGTCGAAGAAGCGAACCGTGGGCGTGCGGCCGGCCACGGCAAGGGCGTCCTCGAGTAAGTCGGTCCAGCTGGTGGTCACATAGATCGGCAGGTCCAACGAAGCGAGGATCGTGTACGGATCTTTGAGCCCCAGCTTTTGCCTGCATCGCGCGCCTACCTTGCTGATCAGGGACTGCAGTGGGTCAGTCCACTGCAGCTCAGGCATGGAGGCCGCGAACTTCGCGCGCAGATCGGCGCGTAGAAAGCTGAGCAGTTCGGTGGGAGGCATGTCTGGTCCGCTGTCCACGCTGAGATATTGCGCCACCTTCGCTAGGTCGCTGTGCGTTTCGCGGGTGATGGGCATCTGTCGACGCAGCACCCAGCTTCTGGCCAACTCGTAGCGCTGTGGCAGGAAAACCTCACCGCCGATTCCAGAACCTAGGACCGGCGTGCAGTTTCCCTCCATGATCTTCTTCCACACGTCGTCGAACCGCCGTTTACGCTCATCGCCGAAGCGTGGCTCGTACCAAGGCCTGCCACGGCGCAGGCGGGAGAACAGCACCGGCATCCACCAGTCCGGTCGACGCTCAACTTGCCTGCGCGCCTCTGCCGCTGCGCGGTCGGCCAAGCCGTCGAAGGCGAGCTCTTCGAAAAATTTCGACAGGAAGGTAGTGGCCGTGCTTACCGTGACGCTGCCCTGCATAGCAAGCACGATCGCCACGCCTGCCTGTGCGAGCAGCGGCCCGAAGGGAGCGAGTGGCTCGGATTGCGAGGTCAGATCGGAGTCACCGACCCCGCCGGACTGACAGGAGCAGAGGGCGGCGATAGTCGGTGGTGCGGCAAGATCGGCAACACGTTCGGCAAACACTGCTCCGCTAACCTGATCTACCCGTCGGAACCTTCCAGTAGAAGCTGGGGCTCGCCGTCGGTGATTAGCCCATGGCAGACAAGGTATAAAACATTGACCGAGGCCAGGCCGTCTTGCCGGTCGAGCCTGTTGATGATCTGATCCAGGGTCGCTCGTGCGCTCGGGTCGTGCTCATCCGGCAGCGTTTGAATCGTGAAGTTCGGTAACGCCCGCCGCGCGCGTGCCAACTCCTCGGCGACGTCGACCGCTGCGAGCACCGGGCCGCCGAGGTCTCCAGCCGAGTAGTCGGCAAGGTTGGAGGGGTTGGCCACGGCGACCAGGGCCCGGAACTGCCCCTCCTTGGCCAGCGGGGTCACCGGCCGGTACCTCGTGCTGTTGAAGTACCGGGAAAAGTAAACGCGGCTGCGGGTCGCCACCGCGAAGGTGCCGCCGGGATCGCGCAGAGCCTCCCAACGGATCGCCTGATAGCGCGCTGGGGCCTCAGCATCGATCAGCAGGCGAATATTTACATCATAGTTGCGAGCCGCTCGCAACGCCCGGTCGAAGGATGTCCGCACCTGGCTGTTCCGGTAGAGCATCGCGCTTAGTTCCGCGCCGTACGCCCGATCGTCCCCAACCAGTTCCGCGAGGCGGTCGGTATCGAAGCGCACAGGCTCATCGACCAGCTCGGGCGC
>JAVEEO010000389.1 GCA_030840415.1 Pseudonocardiales bacterium
CAGCACCGACGGGTGCGAGCGGACGTGCCGGGCACCGTCGGCCAGGCCGGTCAGCACGTGGCGCACCGAGTCCGAATGCTCGCGGGTGTCCTCGTCCGGGCCCAGCTGGGAGGTGGCGAAGCCCGCCGCGCGCCAGCCGGCCAGTGCGTAGCCCACGGCCGCACCCACCGCGACCGCCGAGTAGCCGATGTTGCCGCCGCCCAGCAGCGAGCGCAGCGTGATGGCCGAACCGCCGCCGATCGCCGCGACCACTGCCCCGGCGGTGGTAGAGATCGCGTTGGCGGTGATCAGCCGCTCCGGTTCCACCACGTGCGGTCCGGACGCCGACAGCGCCGACAGCACGAACCGGTTCACCGAGATGACCACCAGCGCGCTGAGGTAGAACGGCTGGCCGTGCACGCCGAGGGCGATCTCGACGGCCACCCCGCAGACCAGCAGCGCCCGGATCAGGTTGGCCCCCAGCAGCACCCGCTGCCGCGACCAGCGGTCCAGCAGCACGCCGGCGAACGGGCCCAGCACCGAGTACGGCAGCAACAGCACCGCGAAGCCGGCCGCGATGTCACCGGCATGGGCCGCGCGCTCGGGGTTGAACAGGATCGCACCGGCCAGCGAGGCCTGGAAGACGCCGTCGGCGAACTGGCCGAGCATCCGTACCGACAGCAGTCGGCGGAAGTCGGGCCGGCCCAGGACGTGCCGGCTCGGTTGCCCGCGTTCGACCGAACTCACCTGATCCGCCTTCTTCCCGAGTCGCTGGCCCAACCCGTCCCTACTCCGTTCGACCCACTCGTCCTCGACGTTAGCCCGGACGGCGGGGTTGCGGTGGTGCAGGATGTAACGGTGCCCGCCGAACCAAGCTGGCAGTTGCCGCCCGCTGCCCACCGCCTGCTGATCGCCGCGCCGTCGCTGGCCGATCCCGAGTTCTTCCGCACCGTGGTGTTCCTGATCGAGCACGACGACACCGGCACCGTCGGCGTCATCGTCAACCGGCCCTCGCACACCCCGGTCGGGCACATCCTGCCCGACTGGCAGGAGGTGATGAGCGAGCCGTCGGTGGTCTTCAACGGCGGCCCGGTGCAGCGCGACGGAGCGCTGGGCCTGGGTCGGCTGTCCAGCTCCACCGACGCCGGCAACGGCCTGCGGGCGGTCAGCGGCGGCCTGGCACTGGTCGACCTGGACGCCGAACCCGCCGAGGTGGCGGTCGGCGCGCAGAGCCTGCGGGTATTCGCCGGCCACGCCGGCTGGGGGGTCGGGCAACTGCAGGCCGAGATCGCCGCCGGCGGCTGGTTCGTGGTGGCCGGCGGCCTGGACGACGTCTTCTCCCCGACCCCGGGCACCCTGTGGCGCACCGTGCTACGCCGCCAGCCCGCTCCGCTGTCGTTGCTCTCGACGTACCCGGTCGACGTCGGGCTGAACTGACCTGATCGGCTCGAGCAGACCCAGCAGGCAGTCCGGCGAGGATGCAACCGATCACCGGCCTCAGGTGTCTAGCCTCTGAGGGCTGCCCGCCCTCGGTGGGAACGCACACCCGGGGGTGCTGTCATGGGCAAGATCTTTCGATTGCTGCTCGGTTGCTCGCTGATCCCGGGGCTCTTGGTCGCGGCCCCGTCGCCTGCCCCGGCGGCGGTCGCTGTCCAGAGCCCGGGCACTTTCGAGCCGGTCGACGGCAACGCGGTGCGGGTGCTGGACACCCGGTCGGGCATCGGTGGCCGCCTGGGCGCCGTCGCGGCCGGGCAGGCCGTCACCTTCGACGTCTCCAGGGCTCATCCGTCCGGCCCGGTGTCAGCGGCGGTCCTCGAGGTCACGGTTGCGGGCAACGCCCCTTCCGGCTCGCTGTCGGTGTACCCCGGTGGCACGACCTGGGACCGACGGGCGACGATGTCACTGACCGGCGGTGGCACCATCCAGCAGCAACTCACCGTGCGACTGGGCGCCGATGGCGGCGTGACGATCCGCAACAACGCCACCCGCGCCCTGCACCTGATGGTCGAGGTGTTCGGCTTCTACCTGGCCGGCCCACCCACCCTGCCAGGGACGTTCGCCGCCCGGACCTCCCGGATTCTGGACACCCGAGCCGCAAGTCCGCTGGGCCCGGGTGGCAAGATCACCCTCGCGCTGCCCGGGCGCGGTGGCATCCCGGCCGGCGGCGCCAGTGCCGTGGTGCTGAACATCGCGGTGCTGTCGGCGCATGCCACCGGCCTGCTGAGCATCTCCGACGGTGACGGCAGCGAGGCCACCACCCATATTCGGTTCCTCGGAAACCGGAGCACCCCGCAGACCATGCAGACCGAGCGAGTGGTCCGGCTCGGCAGCGACGGCTCGCTCACCTTCACCCAGTCCAGCAGTTCGGGCGTGCACCTGGTCCTCGACCTGGCCGGCTACTTCCTGCCCGGCCCGGGCGCGGTGGAAGGCGGACCGAAGGCGGACTTCCCGGAGGGTGGCTACGTCGCGATCAGTCCGCGACCGCAGCGGTTCGGCGCCCGGACCAGCCCCGACGCGCAGCTCGTGCTGCGCGGCCGAACTCCCCTCACCCTTCTCGTGACGGCCCCCCAGCCCCGGGCCTACAACTTCGTCGTCTCCTCCGACCGGCCCGGGCAACCGGCCGCGCTCGCGCTGTACGACCCGCAGTACCCCTGGAGCGGCTCGGCGACGGTGTCGTCCTCGCTGGCATTGCAGCCCACCGAACTGAGCGTCCACGCCTGCACCGAGAACACCGTCCGGCTGCGCAACCTCTACGACGCCCCGGAAACCTGGCTACACGTCTACCTCACCGGTTACTACTGGCACCGCCCCGTCGACGGGCCGTGACGGCCTCACGCGGCAGCCGCGACTTCAGCCCGCGCCTCCGGATGCTCCCGGGCCCGGGCTGGCCGAACTACTGCGCGAGTGCTAGGAAGGACTGCCAACTGAAACCACAGTGGCGCGTGAGGCAGAGGGTGTCCCGTGCCCGATACCGATGTCGCAAGCAAGCC
>JAVEEO010000440.1 GCA_030840415.1 Pseudonocardiales bacterium
TGCGGCCGAGCGGGCCGAGCGTGACCTTGACGGTGTTCGCCAGCTTGTCGACGCCGCGCTCCAGCGCGCGCCGTGCGTCCTCGTTGAAGCTGAGGAGCTTAGCCATGAATGGTTCCCTTCTGAAGCCGTGCGGGACCGCGGAGCCGAGAACGCCCCGGGCGCGGCGCGCTCCGGGGCATCTCGAACGGTGCGGAAATGATTACTTGACGATGACCGCGAGGACGTCGCGGGCCGAGAGCACCAGGTACACCTGGCCGGCGTACTTGACCTCGGTGCCGCCGTACTTGGAGTACAGCACGACATCGCCCTCGGAGACGTCGATCGGGATGCGGTTGCCCTTGTCGTCGACGCGGCCGGGGCCGACGGCGAGGACGGTGCCCTCCTGCGGCTTCTCCTTGGCGGTGTCGGGAATGACGATGCCGGACGCGGTGGTGGTCTCGGCCTCGAGTGCCTGGACGACGATGCGGTCCTCAAGCGGCTTGATGTTGACCTTGGTGGCGGTCACGCTCAGCTCCCCTCCTGGGGTCTACCGGTAATGGAATGTCATGTTCAGATGTTCGTGTCGGTCCAGGCTGCCGTCGCGGGGGTCAGCCCTGCCTTGACTAGCACTCTAGCCCCGAGAGTGCCAACGCTCAACACCGGGGGACCCGGCTCACACACGGTGCCGCCCGCTAGCCGAAGCTGTGGTAGGTCCAGCTCGTGCCGCCGTCCGTGGTCGTCCAGGTTCCACCCGTCCCGGATGCCGAGCCGATCAGCACCCGGCCCACCGTGGCCGACTCGAAGCCCAGCCAGCTGCCCCCGGGCGGCCCGGACGACAGCCTCGCCCAGTGCGCACCGGCGTCGGTGCTGCGGTACAGCCCGTCCAGGTCCTTGAGCACGAACAGGTCGGTGGCCGACGTCGCGCCGACAGCGGTCGGCGGCCGATGCCCGGGCACCGGCGTGCCCGCCACGAAATGCTGCCCGTCGGTCGAGGTCATGGTGAAGATCGTGTTGTCCTGGAGCGGCCCGCGCGGCACGCAGAGCACGGTGACCGAGCCGTCCGGCGCGACCGTCACGTTCCAGCTGTCCACCTCACCGGTCCCGCGCCGCGGGCACGGCTCACCGACCTTGTGCCAGCTGCTGCCGCCGTCATGGGAGGTGAATAGCACCGCGGTGGCGTCCTCGGCCCCGCCGGCGACGTTCGCACGGGTGGCCAGCACCACGGTGCGGCCGCTGGCCGCCAGCTGCGCCGACGCGCTGCGACCGCCGGCCGGCAGCGACACGTCCTGCCAGGCATCGCTGCCGATCGGGGCACGCTGCAGCCGGAACTCACACCCCGGCTGGCAGCCGGCCGCCTGCGCCGACACCCGCAGCACCGCTCCGTCCGCCACCTCCAGGCCGTAGGCGAACCCGGGCTTGCGGTCCCAGGTG
Source organism: Pseudonocardiales bacterium (assembly GCA_030840415.1). Lineage (GTDB taxonomy): Bacteria > Actinomycetota > Actinomycetes > Mycobacteriales > Jatrophihabitantaceae > Jatrophihabitans_A. The sequence goes on from JAVEEO010000440.1 coordinate 1,411, forward strand.
GCACCGCCGTCGGTGGTCATGAACAACGAGTTGGGGCCGTAGGCGTAGCCGATCAGCGGGGTGGCGAAGCGCAGGAAGCCGACCGCGCCGCAGTCGTTGGCGCAGGTGTTGGTGTCGGTCTCGATCAGCTCGGCACGCGGTGCCGGGATGCCGACCCAGCTGCGGCCGCCGTCCCGGGTGCGCAGGATCGAGGTGCACGGCGGGCTGCCGCAGGGCGCGGTGCCCAGCGCCCAGCCGTCGTTGTCGCTGACCCAGGTCAGGTCGTAGCCGGTGAAGCCGGCCGGCACCGGACCACCTACCGGGCCCTGCCCGCTCGGGCCGGACGCGGTGCTGCCGGCCGGACTCGGGCTGGAGCTGGCCGACGGCGCCGGCCGGCTGGTCGAGCCGCTGCCGCTCGGTGCCGGCGCGACGCTGCTGAGCGCGGGCGGGGTGGTCGGGGAAGCCGGCGACTGGCGCTGCGAACGGACCAGCGAGCTGCCGACCAGGACGGCTGCCAGCAGCACCGCCACCACCGCCGCGGCCACCGCCGGCAGCAGCCAACCACGCCAGCTCGGGCCGTCCGGCGGACCGGATCCGGGCTCCAGGCCGGCCACCGGGTACTGCGCCGTGGCCAGCACCCGCTCGGTGAAGGCCGGGCTCGCGGTGATCGTTGCGGCCTCGGCCGCCATCGCCTCGCGCAGCAGGGCGGCAGGTTCGCGTTCGGAGCTCATCGCAGGTTTCCGTTCGTCTCGCGCGGGCGTGGCTCTCGCTGGGTCTTGGCGGCAGCGCGAAGCGCCCCCGGGTCGGCCGCGTGGAGTGCCCCCGGGTCGGCAGCACGCAGCGCCCCGAGGCTGCGGCTGACGATGCTGCGCACGGTGCCTTGCCGGCACCCGAGGTCGGCGGCGATCTCGGCGTCGCTGAGGTCGAGGTAGAAGCGCAGTACCAGCACCGCGCGCTGCTTGGGCGGCAGGTCGGCGAGCAGGCCGCGCACCAACTCCCGGTCGCTGAGGGCACCGGCCGGGTCATGGTCGTAGCCCCGTTCGGGCGGCTCGGCGAACAGCACCTCGTGCCCGCCGCGGCGCCGGCTGTTGAGGAAGTTGTTCATCACCGAGCGCCGGACGTAGGCCAGCGGCACGTCGGCGGAGACCACCCGCGACCAGCGCGGGTACAGCCGCGCGAAAGTGTCCTGCAGCAGGTCCTCGGCCGCGGCCAGGTCACCGGTCAGCAGGTAGGCCGAGCGCAGCAACGCCGTGCTGTGGGTACGCACGAACGTGCTGAACTCGGTGGCGTCGCTCGGTTCGCCCATGACTGCCGCCCTTCCCTCTGTCCTTTTGACACGATGACAGCCGGATCTGTTGCGGTGGGCATGGGACACACTGGGCCGGTGCCAGCCGACTTCACCAGCCCCGCCGGCCGGGCCGAGCTGGAACGCGCCATCGGCCTGGTCGACTCGGTGCCCGGCGGCGATCCGGTGCGCCGGACGGCCGCGGTCCGCCGGCTGCTGCCGCCCGACCTGGCCACCCACGCGCTGACCCAGGCCCGGTTGCGCGCCGCCGCCCGGGCCAAGTTCGGCGACCGGGCCGACGGCCTGCTGTTCACCGCCGACGGCCTGGAGCAGGCCAGCCGGCCCGTGGTCGCCGACCACCGGGCCGCCCGGTACGCCGGTGCCGGCCTGGAGTCGGTGCTGGACCTGTGCTGTGGCATCGGCTCCGACGCGCTGGCCTTCGCCCGGGCCGGCCTGCGGATCGAGGCCGTCGAGCGGGATCCGGACACCGCCGCGGTCGCCGTCGCCAACACCGCCGGGCAGCCGGTCCGGGTCGGCACCGGTTCGGCCGAGCAGTCGGACTGGCGCTCGGCCGAATCGGTCTTCCTGGACCCGGCCAGGCGGGGCACCCGGGGCCGCACCTTTGACCCAGCCGCCTACTCCCCCGACTTCGGGTTCGTACTGCGAGTGCTCACCGACGCCCGGCACGCGGCGGCCAAGCTCGGGCCGGGAATCGACCACGCCCTGATCCCGGCCGGCCTGGAGGCCGAGTGGGTGTCCTTCGCCGGCGGAGTGAAGGAGGCGGTGCTCTGGTCGGCGGGCTTCACCGCCGGCGGCATCGCGCGCCGGGCCACCGTGCTGCCGGCGGGCCGGCAGCTGACCGACGCCGACCCCGCCGAGCCGCGGGTCGGGCCGGTGGGCGGCTACCTCTACGAACCCGACGGCGCGGTGATCCGGGCCGGCCTGGTGCAACAGCTGGCCGCCCGGCTGCCCGGCGGCCGGCGGATCGCCGAACAGCTGGCCTACCTGTCGGCCGACGCCCCGGCGGCGGGGCTGGCCGGGCTTGCCAGGGGGTTCCGGGTGCTCGACGTGCTGCCGTACTCGGTCCGGCGGCTGCGGGCCGAACTGGCCCGCCGCGGCGTCGGCATCGTCGAGATCAAGAAGCGCGGGGTGGACGTCGACCCGGCAGCGCTGCGCCGCGAGCTCAAGCCGGCCGGCCCGAACTCGATCACCGTGCTGCTGGCCCGGGTCGGCCAGGACCACCTGGCGATCCTGGCCGAGCCGGTGCCCGGCTGAACCGGCCAGTGCGCGCCGTACCACTCGTGCCGCTCGTGCCGCTTGGTCTGGGCCGCTCGTGCCGCTAGTCCGTGCCGCGGGTGTTGGCGACCAGCGGGTGCACGACCAGGCCGCAGGTGGGCAACTGGGCGGGTAGCGGGTTCAGCGCCACCCCGTTCGGAAGGGTGACCAGCAGCCGGTCCGACTGCGGACACGAACCCGAGGACGAGTCCTGCTCGATAACCGCGGTCGCGGTGGCGCCGGGCGGCAGCACGATGATCGGCGGCACCGATGCGCTGCGAACGCCGCCGACCGCTCCGTTCAGGGTGGGCTGCGCGGTGCTCAGCGTGCTGCCGGCGCGCTGCAGCTCGACCACCGGAAAGCCCTGGAAGCCGCAGGCCCGGGCCGCGCCGTTGCGCAAGGCCAGCCGCCAGGCCGGTGCGCCGGCCACCGGGGTCACCGACACCACCAGGTTGTCCAGCGCACAGCCTGGGTCGCCCGGCTCCCGCTGCTGCGCGACGCCGCTGGCATCCAGGGCGATACCGCTGCCGGCGCTGGCGCGCGGGTCGGCGGCGGTCAGGTCCCAGTTAGTGGTGATCACGTCGCCGGCCGAGTACCCGTTCCACCGGCTGTTCACGTAAGTCTGGATGCGCACCGTGCCGGCGCCGCCGACCAGGAAGTTCACGTCCAGGTCGGCGGCCGGATACAGCAGCGTCGAGTCGTAGCGCAGCGCCGCGCCGGACTTCCGGAACACCTGCACCTCGCTGGCCGAGCGCTGGCCGTCGGTGCCCACGCACAGGAACTCGTAGACGTAGCCGGTCTGGCCGTCAGGCAGCGTGAAGTCATCCCACTGCCCGGTGACCAGCCGGCCGCCGGGGATGGTCGTGCAGTCCAGCTCCTTGCCGGCGTGCTCGGGCGGGTTGACGGGGCCACCCTTGCCCTGCGCCCCGTTCGAAGCGCCGGGCAGGGCCATCGAACCGGCGGCCGGTGCCTGCCCGGCCAGCCGTTGGTCGGCCCCGTTCTGGTTCACCAGGGCCCCGGGTTCGTTGCCGCTGCGGTGGTTGCGGAAGGAATTGATACCGGCCACGGCCAGCAGCAGCACCGCGACCACAGCGGCAGCCACCAGCTGCTGGACCCACAACCGCCGGCCGGTCCGCGGCGGCCGGTGGTAGCCGGCATCCGGGGCATCGAGGGCGGTGACCGCTCCCACTGTGTCGTTGAGGATCCGGTCCACGGTGGCATTCGGCTCGGGCGACTCCAGCGCGTGGTACAGCAGCACCGAGCGCAGCTCGTCGGTCAACGTCCTGGGGCTCATCGGCTCGGGCCTCCGGCAGTGCTCGGGCAGCCGGTGGTACCCGGGTTCCCGGTGGTGGTCGGGTGCGCAGTGGCAGTCAGGTGCGCAGTGGCAGTCAGGTGCGCGGCGGTAGGCGCGTTCTCAGCGGTAGGCGCGTTCTCAGCGGTCATGTCACGTTCCTCAGGTACTGCGAGCTGACCGCGTCGTCGACGAAGCTGCCGGCGCCGCGCAGCACACTCAAACCGCGGCTGATCAGGCTGCGGACCGTGCCGACCCGGCACTCCAGCACGTCGGCCACCTCGTCGTCGGGCAGGTCGTGGAAGAACCGCAGCACCAGGGCCGCCCGCTGCCGCTCGGAAAGCTCGCCGAGCCGGGACCACAGCGCGATCCGGTCGTCCACCTCGGCGGTCCGGTCCCGGGCCACCAGCCGGTCCGTGGCCCGCTCGCGCTCGGGGTCGAACAGCACCTCGGTGGCCGACAACCGCCGACGGCCGGCCAGGAACCGGTTCACCACTGCCTTGCGGACGTAGGCCAGCTGGAACTCGGCGACCTCCACCTGCGCCCAGCGCGGATAGAGCCAGACCAGGGTGTCCTGCACCAGCTCCTCCGCCTCGCCGGAGTTGCGGGTCAGCAGGTAGGCGGTCCTGAGCAGCGCCGGGGTGTGCTCGCGGACGAACGCCGTGAAGCGCGCGTCCGAGTCCATCCCAGCCTCCTCACTGCCTAGATGCGCTCACCCGGCTCCGCCGTTGCCTGCGGGCCCGAACCGGTGACCGGTTCGAACCGCCAGGCGTGCGCCGGACGGGCGATCAGGGCCGCCGGGACCCCGGCCAGCCGATCGGTCACCTCACCGGTCGGGTCCAGCACCACCACCCGCGGCTCGCCCGCCGCGCTGCGATAGACCTGGGCCTGCTCGGCGAGCCGGGGCAGCAGCCAGGCCAGCAACCGCTCCAGCTGCCCGTGCGCGGCGCGAACCTCCCACATGGTGACAGTCATCGCGCCAGCACGTCGGCGATTGGCATCGACGAATCGGTCGCGACGTCGAGCCGGCTCGCCGCAGCGCCGTGCTCGACCAGCTGCGCGCCGAGCGCGGCCACCATCGCGCCGTTGTCGGTGCACAGCTTGGGCCGCGGCACCCGCAGCCGCAGCCCGGCCCGCTCGCAGCGCTGGGCAGTGAGCTCGCGCAGCCGCGAGTTGGCCGCCACCCCGCCGCCGAGCAGCAGGTGCTCGATGCCGGCCTCGGTGGCCGCGCGCACCGCCTTGGCGCTCAGCACGTCGACCACCGCCTCCTGGAAGCTGGCCGCCACGTCGGCCACCGGCACCGGCTCGCCGGCCCGCTGCCGGGCCTCCACCCAGCGCGCCACCGCGGTCTTGAGGCCGGAGAACGAGAACGCCAGCGGATCGTCGTGCGCACCGGTCATGCCACGCGGAAAGGCGATCGCGTCCCGGTCGCCGTCGCGGGCGGCCCGGTCGATCAGCGGGCCGCCGGGAAAGCCCAGGCCGAGCAGCCGGGCCACCTTGTCGAAGGCTTCGCCGGCCGCGTCGTCCAGGGTGGCGCCGAGCTCGGTCAGCTCCTGGCCACCCACCCGGGGTACCTGCAGGATGGACGAGTGCCCGCCGGAGACCAGCAGCGCGATGCAGGCCTGATCCAGCGGCCCGTTGTCGAGCAGGTCCACCGCGACGTGGGCGGACAGGTGGTTGACCGCGTACAGCGGCTTGTCCAGGGCCAGCGCGTAGGCCTTGGCCGCCGCCACCCCCACCAGCAGCGCGCCGGCCAGCCCCGGCCCGGCGGTGACCGCGATGGCGTCGATGTCTGCCAGCGCCACCCCGGCCTCGGCACAGGCCCGGTGCACGGTCGGCACCATGGCCTGCAGGTGCGCCCGGCTGGCCACCTCGGGAACGACCCCGCCGAACCGGGCGTGCTGCTCGACGCTGGAGGCCACCGCGTCGGCCAGCAACTCGGTGCCGCGGACGATGCCCACGCCGGTCTCGTCGCACGAGGTTTCGATGCCCAGTACCAGCGGCTGGTCGGTGCTCATGATCGGTTCCCCTCCGGCTGCAGCGGGTAGCGCATGGTCACCGCGTCGACCCGGCCCTGCTCGTAGTAGCCACGCCGCCGGCCCAGCACCGCGAAACCCTCGCCGGCATACAGCCGGCGGGCGGCCTCGTTGTCCTCGCGGACCTCCAGCAACACCTCCCCGGCCCGGCGCCGGCGCGCCTCGGCAACCAGTGCCCGGACCAGCAGCCGTCCGACGCCCCGGCGCCGGGCCGACGGCAGCACTCCCACGGTGAGGATCTGGGCGGTGTCACCGATCGTCAGCAGCCCGCCGGTGCCCAGCAGCCGGTGGTCGGGGACGCCCTCCTCGGCCACCGGCTCCTCGACCCCGATCCCCTCGGCAACGGTTCGCTCGGCAACGATCCCCTCGGCAACGATGTAGTGGCGCAGCTCGGTGTCGGCCAGCTCGTCGAGATAGCCCTGCCGCGACCAGGCCTCGGGGCCGAACATCTGCTGCTCGTAACGCATCAGCACGTCCAGGTCGGCGATCCGCATCGGCCGCAACCGCACCTGCGAAGCCAGCTCGGCCACGCTGCGATCCTCGCTCATGCCTCACCTGGCTCTTCGCGCCAGCGCTCATCGCCCGAATTCGCTCCGGTCCTCGCTGCGCTGCGATCCTCGCTCATGCCGTCACCTGGCTCTTCGCGCCAGCGCTCATCGCCCGAATTCGCTCCGGTCCTCGCTTCGCTGCGATCCTCGCTCATGCCGTCACCGGCTTGCGGGCGGTCGGTTCCACCGCGTCCGGACGGCGCAGGTACAGCGGCACCAGCACCTCGCCGGGCGCCCGGTCGCGCACCCGCTCGGCCGCGCACGCCGCCAGCCCGGCCACCGTCGGAAAGTCCCCGTCCAGCAGCGGCAGGCCCAGTACTTCGGCGTACAGCCGGGCGCCGGCGCCGGCCATCGCGGAGCCGCCGACACGCTTGGCGACCAGCTCGGCCGGCTTGCTGACGGCCGGTTCACCGATCCGCTCGCCGTGCCGGTAGCGGGCCCAGTAGACCTCCTTGCGGCGGGCGTCGCCGGCCACCAGCAGGTCCTGCTGATCGGGGTGCGCGGCGGCGATCGCATCCAGCGAGCAGACGCCGTAACCGGGCAGGCCGGTGGCATCGGCCAGCGCGGCGGCGGTCATCAGCCCCACTCGCAAACCGGTGTACGGCCCGGGGCCCACCCCCGCCACCACCGCCGCGAGGTCGGCGATCCGGACGCCCGCCGAAACCAGGCAGGCGCGCAGGGACGGGATGAGCAGCTCGGCGTGCGCCCGGGCGTCCACGGTGACCCGCTCGGCCAGCAGCACCGGCTGGTCCGGCGCGCAGTCGACCAGCCCCGCCGTCACCGCCGCGGACGAGGTGTCCAGAACCAGAGCAAGCACGTCGGTCAGCCTAGTCAGCGCGCTGCCGGCTCAACCTCGGCCGGGCTCGCTGTCCCCTGCGCCAGGCTCCAGCCCGGCCAGCCGGTCGGCCCAGTCGCCGCCCTCGGGCACCAGCGTCACCGTGCGCTCCTCCGAGTCGGGCAGCCGGCTGAGCTCGACCACCAGCCGGGCCTCGGCCAACTGCTCCACCAGCCCGGCGCCCCACTCGACCACCGTCACCGAGTCGGCCAGGTCCACGTCCAGGTCGAGGTCGTCCACCTCGGCCAGCGAACCCAGCCGGTAGGCGTCGACGTGCACCAGCGGGACCCGGCCGCCGCGGTGCACCCGGGCGATCACGAAGGTCGGGGACACCACCCGGCCGGGGACCCCCAGCCCGGCGCCGATGCCCTGGGTCAGCGCGGTCTTGCCGGCCCCGAGCGGGCCGACCAGCACCAGCAGATCACCCGGACGCAGCACCCCGGCCAATCGCCTTCCGAAGGCCTGGGTGTCGGCCGGGGTCGGCAGCGACACCGCCATCAGGCGCTGACCTGCCGGTCCGGTCCCGGCACCCCGGGACGGCCGGCCAGCACGGCCCCGACCACCTCGACCAGCGGGCCGTTCACCAGCTCCGGATGCTCGAGCATCAGCAGGTGCCCGGCGTTGGCCACCACGATCAGCCGGGCATCCGGCAGCTCCCGGGCGATCGCCCGGGAGTGCTCCAGCGGGGTCATCGCGTCGGAGTCGGCACCGATCACCAGCACCGGGCATCGCCTGAGATTGCGCAGCCCCAGCCGGCCGTCGTGCGACATCAGGGTCGGATAGAAGGCGGCCACCACGTCGACCGGGGTGGCCGAGATCATCGCGGTGCAGTAGGCCACCACCGCCGGATCGACGTCGGAGGAGGCGAAGCTGAGCCGCTTGGTCAGCACCCAGGCCAGGTCGCGACCGACCGCCCGGGCGTGCTCCACCAGTGCCGCGTTCTTGGCCGCCCGGCGCAGCACGATCGGCAGCACCGGCGCGTGCAGCCGGGCCAGTGCGCTGGGCAGGCCCAGCGTGAGGTTCTTCAGATCGCCGGAGGAGGTGTTGACCAGCACCACCGAGACGACCCTGCCGTTCTCGGCGAACAACTCGGGGTGCTGATCGGCCAGCGCCATCACCGTCATGCCACCCATCGAATGCCCGACCAGGACGATCGGACCGGCCGGCGCCAGCTGGTCGATCACGCTGTACAGGTCGCGCCCGAGCTGTTCCAGGGTGCAGGACTGCGCCGGTGCCCGGGCCGACCGGCCGTGCGAGCGCTGGTCGTAGAAGACCTGCCGGACGCTGTCGCCGAACGCCTCGGTCAGCGCCCGCCGCTGGAACACGAACGAGCCGAGGTTGAGGGTGTAGCCGTGCACGAACAGCACGGTGAGGCCGGCCTGCTGGCTGCTTCGGCCCACCTCCTCGAAGTGCAGGTCGATGCCGTCGTCGGTGCGCACCAGCCCCTGGTCGGTGACCGGGGGCGGGGACAGCAATGCCGCCGAGCTGCTGTCGATCCGCTTGCGCTCGCGGGCTGCCGTCCGGCGCTGCTGGGCCACCGCCGCCGCCGCGACCGCGGTCAGCACACCGACGCCGCCGCCGACCAGGGCCGGGACCTTGCCGATCCGCATCAGGCCGCTCCGCCGGTGTAGCTGCGCGGCACCCGCGAGCCGACCCGGGTGACGATCTCGTAGTGGATGGTGTCGAGGACGTCCGCCCAGTCCTGCGCGGTCGGTTCGCCGTTCGTGCCGGGGCCGAACAACACCACCTCGTCGCCGGCGCCGGCCTCGGCGTCGCCGATGTCGACCACGAACTGGTCCATGCAGACCCGTCCGCTGATGGTGTACCGGGCGCCGCCGATCCAGACCGGGCCGACGTTGGTGGCCGCCCGCGGCACCCCGTCGGCGTAGCCGAGCGGTACCAGCGCCAGCGTGGTCTCGCGCTCGGTGACGTACTGGTGGCCGTAGCTGACCCCCTCGCCGGCCGGCACCCGCTTGACCCCGGCGATCGAGCTGCGCAGCGTCATCGCCGGCACCAGGCCGAAGTCGCCCTTCTCCGGAACCGGCGACAGGCCGTAGATCGCCACCCCGGGACGGACCAGGTCGAAGTGGCACTGCGGCAGCGTCACGGTGCCTGCCGAGTTCGCCAGGTGCCGCAGCTGGGGCACCACGCCGTGGCCCCGCGCGGTGTCCAGTGCCTCGCCGAACCGCTCGATCTGGCGGGCGATGGTCGGATGGCCCGGGGCGTCGGCGTAGGCGAAATGGCTCCAGATGCCGGTGGTCTCGATCGCGCCGGTGGCGGCGGCCTTGGCGGTGGCCTCGGCCAGCTGCGGCCAGTCGGCGGCGCTGCAGCCGTTGCGCGACAGTCCGGTGTCGATCTTGAGATGTACCCGGGCGGCGCTGCCCAGCTCGGCGGCGGTGACGACCACCAGCTCCAGGCTCTGCGTCGAGGACACCGAGACGTCCACCCCGGCCGCCAGCGCGGCCCGCAGCTGCTCGGTCTCGCGGGGTGTCCACAGCCACGCCAGCACCGGCTCGGTGATGCCGGCTGCCCGCAGCTGCAACGCCTCCTCCAGCATCGCCACGCCCAGCCAGCTGGCACCGCCGACCAGCGCGGCCCGCGCCGAGGCCACCATGCCGTGGCCGTAACCGTCGGCCTTGACCACCGCCATCAGTTCGGCGGCGGTGTTGGATTTCAGGGTGGCGACATTGGCGGCAATGGCGGCCAGGTCGACGACGGCCTCGGTGCGCAGCATGGCCCCAGTCTGTCAAACCCGCAGGGTGCCGGTCCCGCCCCGCGGCGCACTGCCTTGCGCGTCAAGCGCGCCGATCTCGTGCCGCAGCGCGTCGAGCAGGTCGCCGGCCACCACCGGGCCGGCCGCCGCCGCGCGCTGCCCGGCCGCCGCGTGCAGGTAGGCACCGGTTGCCGCGGCCCGTCCCGGCTCCAGGCCGGCGGCCAGCAGCGATCCGATCAGCCCGGACAGCACGTCCCCGCTACCGGCGGTGGCCAGCGCGGGGGCGCCGACCGGGTTGAGGAAGCAGCGCCCGGACGGCTCGGCGACGATGGTGGCGTACCCCTTGAGCAGCACCGTGGCACCACTGTCGGCCGCGGCCCGCCGGGCGGCGCCGATCCGGTCGGCCCCGATCTGGCCGAACAGCCGCTCGAACTCCCGGTCGTGCGGGGTGAGCACGGTCGCGGCGGTGCGCCCGGCCAGCAGCTCGCGCCGGTCCAC
>JAVEEO010000454.1 GCA_030840415.1 Pseudonocardiales bacterium
ACTGCTGATGACCTGAGCCGGGTGCGGCCCGGACCTGCCGGCAGGTCCGGGCCGCACCCGGCTCAGGTCATCAGCAGTGTGGCGAGCCGCCGAGTGGTCACCCACAGCCCGATCGCGATCATCGCGACGAAATACAGCAGGTGCAGGGCCAGACCGGCGGAGATGTCGCCGTAGGTCAGCGCCCGCATCACGGCCACCCCGTGATGCAGCGGCAGGCACTGCACCACCAGCCGCAGCCAGCCCGGGTAGCGGTCCAGGCTGTAGAAGGTTCCGGAGAACAGGAACATCGGCAGGATGAACAGGGTGACCACCTCGATGTCCTGCCAGTTGCGCACGTACGTGGTCACCCCCATGCCGAGCGCGGCGAAGCCGAAGGCGATCAGCAGCGCCGCCGGCACCAGCAGCAGCGCCCACGGGGACAGGATCAGCCCCATCGCCAGCATCACCAGGACGAACGCGACCGTGTACATGCCGCCCCGGGTCAGCGCCCAGCTCATCTCACCGAGCGCGATGTCCATCGGGGCCAGCGAGGTGGCCAGCATCCCGTCGTAGAGCTTGGCGTACTTGAGCTTGAAGAACACGTTCATCATCGAGTCGTTCAGCGCCCCGTTCATCGCCGAAGACGCCAGCAGGGCCGGTGCGATGTACTGGGCGTAGGTCAGTGCCTGGCCGTGCGGGCCGCTCACGCCGCCCACCAGGGTGCCGAGGCCGGTTCCGAAGGACAGCAGGTAGAACAGCGGCTCGAAGAAGCCCGACACGATGATCAGCCAAGCCCGGCGATAGACCCGCGCCGAGCGCTCCATCAGCACCGTGGCCCGGCCGGCGTAGACGCTCGGCGGCAGAATCCGCAACAGCAGGCCGCGCCGCGGCGGGTACCCGGCGCCCAGTGGGGCCGGCGGTCCGGCCAGCTCCAGCCGGCTCATTTGCTCAACCTCACCCGGAACCGCCAGCCGGTCAGCAGCACTCCGGCCACCGTCAGCGCGGTCAGGAACGCCAGGTGGCCGAGCAGCGCGGCGGTGCCGACCTGGCCGATCCCGGAGCGCAGCTGCAGTGACCCGAGCGAGGCCCAGCGGGCCAGCTCGGTGGCATGCCAGAGCGGTGAGAGCCAGGCCAGCGCCTGTCCCCACCCGGGCAGCGAGCTGACCGGGTAGAAGGTGCCGGAGAACAGGAACATCGGCATCACCAGGAACCGGAAGATCGCCGCGAAGCCGCCGCGTTCGGTCTCGACGGTGGCCGAGTAGACCGCGATCGGTGCTGCCAGCGCCATCGCGCCCAGGGTGGCGATCGGGACGCACAGCAGCGCGCCGACGCTCCGGACACCGCCGAAGCAGGCCACCACGGCCAGGTACAGGGTGGCCGAGAACGCCGCCCGGGTCGCGATCCAGGCGAGCACGCCGCCGGCGATCTGCTGGGCGGTCAGCGGCGTGGCGCTCATCGCGAAGTAGATCCGCTGGAACTTGAAGCCGCCGAACAGGATCGGGTACGTCGACTCGCCCACCGCCACCTGCAGAGCGGTGGCGGCGATAAGCGCCGGGGCGAGGAAGCTGAGGTAGGAGGTGCCCAGGCTCTGGCCACCGGAGCGTGCGTTGACGATGCTGCCCAGACCGATGCCCAGCGAGAGCAGGTAGAGCACCGGTGCCCCGAGCTGTGCCATGGCCGAGACCTTGAAGTAGCGCCTGGCCGTGATCAGCGAGTACCCGAAGAGCGAGGCCACACCACCGCCGTGCGCGCGCACCAGGTGCCGGGTGGGGGTGTGCCGGCCGGCCACCGGCGGCGAGATCGCCGGAGCGTCAGTCGACAAGGCTTCGGCCCGTCAGCCGCAGGAACACGTCTTCCAGGCTGGCCCGGCGTACCAGGCTCGACACCGGCTGCAGGCCCCGTTCGTGCACCGCCCGCAGCACGGCCTCGCCATCGGCGACGTAGAGCAGCAACCGGTCGGCCAACACCTCGACGCGCTCGGCCAGGTCGGCCACCTGCGCTGCCCGCGCCTCGTTCTCGTCGATGCCGAACCGCAGCTCGGCGACCTCGCGGCTGACGTGCTCGGTGATCAGTTGGGCCGGCGAGCCCTCGGCCACGATCTCGCCGTGGTCCATCACCACCAGCCGGTCGCACAGTTGCTCGGCTTCGTCCATGTAGTGGGTGGTCAGCACCAGGGTGACGCCCTGGTGCTTGAGCCGGTACAGCCGATCCCACAGCACGTGCCTGGCCTGCGGGTCGAGGCCGGTGGTCGGCTCGTCCAGCAGCAGGATCTCCGGGTCGTTGATCAGCGACCGGGCGATGGTCAGCCGGCGCTTCATCCCGCCGGACAGCGGCTCGACCTTGTCCCGGGCCCGGTCGGCCAGCTGGGCGAAGTCCAGCAGCTCCTCGATCTTGGGTCGCAGCGCGCGCTTGGGAATGCCGAAGTACCGGCCGTAGATGTAGAGGTTCTCCCACACGGTCAGTTCCAGGTCGAGGTTGTCCTGCTGCGGGACGACGCCGAGCCGCGACCGGATCGTCGGGCCCTCGACCGCCGGGTCCAGCCCGAGCACCCGCAACCGGCCACCGCTGGCCGGTGAGACCGCGCCGACCATCCGCATGGTGGAGGACTTGCCGGCCCCGTTGGGCCCGAGGAAGCCGAACGACTCACCCCGCGCGACCGAGAAATCGACCGCCCTGACGGCCTGGAAACCGCCGAACCGCTTGCTGAGACCGACCGCCTCGATCAGCGGATCGGCAGTCCGCCGGAGCCGATCGGCACTGCGCGGGGCTAGATCGGAGCTGCGCCCGGGCGGATCGGAGCTGGTCACGGCGCGAGCCTACAAGCCGGCCCCGACAAGGACCGGCCGGTATCGTCGCGAGGTTGGCGGGCGCGCTAGCGCCGACCGGAGGCCAGCGCGACCATGAACTGCCCGCCGCCGGGCTCGACGGTCGCGGTGACCGGCAGCTCCGGTGCCAGCCGGGAGAACCGGTCGAGAAGCCAGTCGGCGGTCTGATCGGCGTCGGACCGGCTGGGGCAGCGCGCCACCACTTCACGGCCGCCCTTGCGCTCCAGCCGCTCGGCCACTCCGATCAGCGGCGCCGGGTCGGACACGAACAGCTCCGGCGGCCAGGGGATGACCGGCTTCACCGCGCCCTTCCTGGTGTTGCAGCCGCGGTGGGCCAGTCGCTCGCCGGCCTTCGCCCCGGGCCTTGGCGGTGCCCAGGCTGTCCACGCTGGGGCCGCGGGCATCGTTGACCGACATCGCCGGGTCGACCGGTTCGTCGCACAACCAGCACCGCCAGCCGTCGCGCTCGGCGACCTCGTCCAAGCGGCTCACGATGGCGTCCGGGTTGCGGTCATGGCCGTCACGCTAGCCTGCCCGTTCCTGCGGTCCGACGCCGAGCGGGAAGGACTCCTGCACCTGGTAGCGCGAGCCGCCCGCGCCCAGGTGCGACTGCACCAGCGCGATCTCGTCCACCTGCCAGCTCGGACCGGCGTACAGGTCGAAGACCCGCAACCACCGGGTCAGTTCCACCGGTCGGTTGGACCGGGCCAGGGTCAGGTGCGGCCGGAACTTCGAACCGTCCACCTCGACGCCGGCCCGGACCGCCGCCGAGCGGCAGGTGGCCGACAGCCGTTCCAACCGCTCGGTGTCGCCGGCCACCCCGGCCCACAGCACCTTGCCCTGCGCCGGGTTCGGAAAGCTGCCGGCGCCCTGCACCCGCAGCTCGAACGGCTCCCGGCGCCCGGCCACCTCGGCCAGCCGCTCGACGAGTTCGTCGTAGTCCCGGTCGGCGACCGCGGGCAGGAACGCCAGCGTCAGGTGCCACTGCTGCTGGGTCGACCAGCGCAGCGGGCTGTCGCGCTCGGCCCGGGGCTCGACGTACTCGGCAAGGTCCTCCAGTACTTCCAGTGGCGGCAGCACCGCCACGAACATCCGCATGCTCATCGAATCCTCCGCGGAACTCTCAGTTCGCAGCCGCGCACCCGGCCGGCAGCCCGCTCCGAGCGTCGGCTCAGCGGCCCGACAGCGACGCCGGCCGCACCGGCTGCACCGGCGGGGCGGACCGGGCGTGGTCGGCCAGCGGCTGGGTAGCCTGCGCCCGGCTGATCCGCAGGGCCTCCACCAGTTCGGCGTGCAGGGCGTAGGCGTCGGCCGGTGCCACGCCGCGCTCGGCCCGGTCGCGCAGGAAGGCGAGCTCGGTGGCCGCCGCCTGGAATGTGCGCAGCGCCCTGGCCGCCGGCTTGCCGGAACGGGACCGTACCGCCCGCAGCCAGGCCCGGCGGGCGGCGATGCTGTCCAGCCAACCGGCCTCGGCAGGAGTGATGAGCCGGAAGTAGACCAGCTGGGGCAGCTGCCGGCGCACCACGTCGCGCTCGC
>JAVEEO010000486.1 GCA_030840415.1 Pseudonocardiales bacterium
CGATGTGCAGCCAGAAGCTGAACGTCGCGACACAGCCGGACGGGATGCTCACCGACTGGGACAGGGTGTCGGTGTGGGCGGTGCCGTAGCCGTTCATCCAGGCCTTCCAGGACCCGGCGTGCGCCGCCTCACCGGTGGAACTGGTGATCACGCCCGAGGTGCTGCTCCAACTCACCGCGCCGCTCTCGAAGCCGGGGTTGGCCAGCTTCTGACCGGGTGCGGTGCAGCCACCGGTGCTGCCGCCGGAACCACCGGACAGCCATTCGGTGCCGTTCAGGGCGATCGTCGCGTCGGTGCCGGCCGGGTCGTTCCAGCCGTTGAACAGGGTGTTGCCGGACTGGCCGGTGCCGTCGTCGATCGGCGAGGAATCGCCCCAGAACATCACCCGGCCGGCGCCGAAGGTCGAGGTGGCCACCGCCACCCCGGTGGTGCCCGAGGCCGAGAAGCCGCTGCGGTAGATCTCGCCGCGCACCGCCGCGTTGTCAGCCGGCTTGAGGGTGACCGTGGTGCCGTCGCGCAGGATGGCACCGGTCGCGGTGCCGAACGGGCCGCGGATGATCGGATCCGAGGCCGCGGACGAGCCGATCACGTTGGGGTTCTCGTTGGCGATGTCGAGCAGGTCGATCGAGTAGCCGAACGGGTCGGTGGAGTCGACGGTGTTGTTCGTCATCAGGTCGTTGAGGATCCTCGGCGAGTCCCAGCCGTCGTTGTTGCGGTCACTGCCGGTGTGGTCGGAGATCATGAACAGCCCACCGCCGTTGGCGACGAAGTTCATGATCGCGGTCTTCTCCGACGCGCTCAGCACCACGTTGGGCTCGGGCAGCACGAAGGTGTTGTAGTTCTTCAGGTCCTGGGCGTTGCTGGTGTCGCCATAGGTGATCCGGCCGCCGGCGGGCAGCGTCTTGAGCGAGTACCGGCCGGTGCGCTGCAGGGCCACTCCCCAGGCCGAGATCGCTCCGGTCCACGAGGTCTCCGAGGACGGGTTGGCATTCTGGGCCAGCGGGTCGGGCTGGGCGGTCGAGATGATCCAGTCGGCGTTGCCGGCGGTCTCGCCGTGGCTGGCATCGAAGAGCACCCGGTACGGCAGGGCCGCCGAAGCGCTGGGCGGCCCGGCGGCCAGCGAGGCCGCCGCCAGCGCGGCAACGGCCAGCGCGGCGCCGGTGACGAGAACGGCCGAACGCCGCAGGCCGCGATTGATGTGCAACATTGCCGAACCTCCGCGATGAGGGGATCTGCCCGATTGGAGCCGGTCGCCACCTTAGGGGCAGCGACGCCCGAGCGCAGCGCGACACGGGACCAGTGGCCGACAATGCGGGTGAAACCGGCTTCCCGACGATCGACTTTCAGTCATTGCCGCATTCCACCTGAACCCGGCATTCATTGACAGTGCCTGGGGGCGTGCATACGATCCGCCGCGTAGACAGGGCGCCTTGCCCGTCCTGGAAGGAGTTGGCGTGACCACTTCCGCCCTACTGGACAACGACATCGAGCAGGCCTTTCCCGCCGACCCCGCCGCCGCACCGGACCACGATGCCAAGCTCGCCTGCCTGCGCGAGCTGCACCAGCACTACATGGGCTACTTCGTGCCCCCCGAGCAGAGTGCCGAGCTGGGTGAGTGGACCACCTCACCCCGGATCGCCCGGATCGAGGCGGCCTGGAACGGCTACGAGGAGGCCCGGGCGCTGGCCAGCACCCCGCTGCCGGGAGCCGCCTCGGAGTTCCGGGACTGGTACTTCGCCTTCGCCGCCCAGCACGAATACCCCGAGTTCTGCGACTACCTGCGCAACCGGGGAACGCTGCTCGACGTCGGCATGCTGATGCTGGCCGAGGAAAAGGTCGACGGCCGCTTCGACGACATCATCGCGCTGTCCCAGGTCGGCACCACCGGCGTCACCAAGATGACCATCGCCGAGAACTTCTGGGACGAGATGGGCAACGGCGAGCCGTCCGGGGTGCACACCGACATGTTCGACCACTCCACCAGTTGGTTCCGCCGCGAGGTGGTCGAACGGGCCGGGGTGAACCCGGACCTGCTGGAGCAGCCGGAGGTCTACAACAACGCGGTGAACCTGCTGATGTACGGCCTGCGACGCCGGTACGCGCTGCGCAGCCTGGCCGGCATCGGGCTGCTGGAGCAGACCGCACCGGCCCGGTTCCAGGCCACCGTGGACGCCAGCCGCCGGCTGGGGGTGCCGCAGGACGTGGTCCGCTACCAGGAAGTGCACGTGCACGTCGACGAGGACCACGGCCGCGAGTGGTTCGACCACGTCTTCGTGCCGATCCTGGAGCGCAGGCCGGACACGGTGCACGAGATCGCCCTCGGCGTCGCCATCCGCGGCAGGATCGCCAGCGAGTTCTACCGACGGATCTCCGATGACTTCTTCGGTCTCGGCTGACGGGACCCCGTCGGCCGGATCGGCACCCCCGGCCGATGCGACCCTGCGCGATTCCGACGGCACCCCGGCGCCCGCGCCGTTGCGCGATTCCGACGGCACCCCGGCGCCCGCGCCGTTGCGCAATGAGGACCTGTTCGGCCCGGAGTCCCTGCAGTTGCAGGAGCAGTTCGACACCCGGCGGCTGGCCGGGCGGCTGGTGGAGCACTTCGTCCGGCCGGGACTCTCGCCGGAGCAGGCGGCGTTCGTGGCGGGCTGCCGAATGGTCTTCCTGGCCACCGTGAACGCCGCCGGCCAGCCCGAGTGCACCTACAAGGGCGGCCGGCCCGGCTTCATCCGGGTGCTCGACGACCGCACCCTGGTGCTGCCGTTCTACGACGGCAACGGGCTGTTCTCCACCCTCGGCAACATCCG
>JAVEEO010000496.1 GCA_030840415.1 Pseudonocardiales bacterium
TGGGCGATGACCTGATGGTCCGCTTCAACGGCGACCGGATCGCCACCATCATGAATTTCCTGCGGCTTCCCGAAGACACCCCGATCGAGAACAAGCAAGTTTCCAAGGCCATCCAGTCCGCTCAGACCCAGGTCGAACAGCAGAACTTCGAGATCCGCAAGAACGTCCTGAAGTACGACGAGGTCCTCAACAAGCAGCGCACGGTGATCTACGACGAGCGCCGCCAGGTGCTGTCCGGCGCGGACCTCAGCGACCAGATCCGGCCGATGATCACTTCGGTGGTGACCTCCTACGTCGAGGGCGCCACCTCCTCGGGCTACCCGGAGGAGTGGGACCTGGAGCAGTTGTGGGTGGCGCTGAAGACGCTGTACCCGATCTCGCTGACCCCGGACGAGGCGATCAAGACCGCGGGCGGCGAGCGCAACGACCTGACCCGGGAGTTCCTGGTCGAGGAGATCGTGGCCGACGCCCAGGCCGCCTACGACCAGCGCGAGGCTGAGCTGGGCGCCGAGGTCACCCGCGAGCTGGAGCGCCGGGTGCTGTTGTCGGTGCTGGACCGCAAGTGGCGCGAGCACCTGTACGAGATGGACTACCTGCAGGAAGGCATCGGCCTGCGGGCGATGGCCCAGCGAGACCCTCTGGTGGAGTACCAGAAGGAGGGTTTCGACATGTTCCGGGCCATGATGGACGCCATCCAGGAGGAGTCGGTCGGGTTCCTGTTCAACCTCGAGGTGCAGATCGAGAGCGAGCCCGCACCGGAGGGCCTACTGGTCGAGGCATCACCGGCCGAGGACGACTCGGCTCCGGCCGAACTGGACGCCGAGCGGGTGCTGTCCGCGCTGGCCAGCCCGCCGGAGGGGACGCATCCAGAGGCCGAGGAGCACCCGCAGATCTCGGCCAAGGGGCTCGGCCGGCCGCGCACCGAGACTGCGCCGCTGACCTACAGCGCCCCGGCCTTGGGTTCGGAGACTCCCGAGGTGCACGTCGAGGGTGGCACCACACCCGAGGCCGGCAGCCGGGCCGGAGCGGCCAAGCAGCGCCGGTCCAACCCGAACCGGGGCAGCCGGGGCAACAAGCGCAAGCGCTGATTCGGTCGCGCCGGGCGGCGTAGCCGGCGGCCGGCTTGTTTCGGCGATCGAGTAGCGCCGGCCGGCGCGGGCAGCACCCCCGTGGGTTGCTCCCGCGCCGCCCGGCTCAGCCGATCTGCAGGCGGACGCACCGCCATCGGCCGTCCAGGCCCTCCAGGCGCAGTGCCAGCGCCCGGAAGCGGTCGTCCACCCGCAACACGGCGGCTACCTCGGCCACCCCGTCCGCCGGCTCGGTGACGTGCAGCGAGTGCAGGGTGGCCGGTCGTCGGGCGGTGCCCAGCCTGGTGATCCGGCCGGCATCCCGAGCCAGGCCCGCCTGCACGGTCGGGCTGGTGTGGTGGCGCAACTGCGAGGCCGGACGGCGCCCGGTCACGGTCTCGATCATGCCGATCACCAGCCGCCGTGCCTGCACTCCCGGTTCCGGCAGCTCGTTGCGCCCGGTGGGTCGGGCCGCGAACGGATCCCGCTGCGCTCGCACCGTTCGCGGTGACGCGTCGGTGTCGATCGCCTCGGACGGCAGCGCGTCGAACGGCAGTTGCTGATCGAGCGGGCCGACCAGGCGCAGGTGCCGGGCGGGCAGTTCGTCGTCGAACGGCGGTTCGCGGTGCGGCGCGGGCCGGAGCGCGAGGGCCCGGCCGGTCCGCGATCCGGCAGCGGACCCGGCCGGCAGCGTGGACAGCGTCATCGCACGGTGTCCTGGTGAGGGTGGCTGGGGGCTGGCTGGCTTGGCTCCGGTATCCGCAGCCGGGTACCCGGCCGGATCAGGTTCGGGTCGGGGCCGATCAGCTGCCGGTTCAGGGCATACCAGCGCGGCCACTCCTGCTGGATCCGACCGGCGGGTGCGGCGGGTCCGAGCCGGTGGCCGGCGATGGACCAGAGCGAGTCGCCGGCCCGGACCCGCACCCGGCCGGCGCCGGTCGGGACGGCGGCCCGTTCGGTTCCCGGGAGGGGGTCGCCTGCGGTGCGTGGGGCCGGTCCGGGATCGGTCGGCCAGCCGACGGGCGGCAGGGACGAGGTGCCGGCCGCGCTGGGTGCGCCGCTGGCCGCCGCGGTGGGCGCGCTGCCGGTCGCGGTGGGTGCGCCGCTACCGGACGGAGCGGCGAGCGCGGTGGCGGGGCTGAGCAGGATCGACGTGCTGGTCGCGGCCGCCACGACGCGCCGCAGCGCGGCCGGTGTCAGCCGGTGCGCGGCCGCGGAGCCGAACTGGCCGAGCCGGCCGGGTAACCGCGAGCCGGCCGTGACGGCCAGTCCGAGCGCGACCCACAGCGCCACCAGCCAGAGCAGCGCGCCGGCAACGGTGCCGACGGCCGCGTCCGGCCCGAGCTCGGCGACCCATCGCCAAGGCGACCGCACACCGTCAGCCAGCTCGGCCACCCGGGGTGGGCAGCTGACGAGGACGAGGCCGGTTCCGGCTACCAGGGCGACCAGCCGCGTCTGGGCTAGCCAAGCCTTTTCGTTTGCTTCCATTTGCCTATGTTTACATATAGGTGACTTGGCCGCTGGTCAGGGCCTGAGGAGTGTGGATAAGTCGGCCGCCAGGGCCCCTCATGGAGCTCGTGTTGATTGCCCTAGCTGGCTATACCCTAGGGGGGTATGTCGTTAACCGGAACTCACGCAGCTGAGAGGACGGGGACAATGACCAGTTCGTTCCGGCACCACGAGGTGCTATCCACCGCCACTCCGGCCGAACCCGGCGGCCTCCGGTCCGAGCCGGTCAGCGCGGCGCGCGGCAGGGAGCTGACCCGGATGGCCGTCGCCGCGACGTTGCACTGCCTTACCGGCTGCGCGATCGGCGAGGTTCTCGGTATGGCGCTGGCCACCTGGTGGGGCTGGGCAACGGTCCGTCCATCGCCCTGGCGATCGTGCTCGCGTTCGGCTTCGGCTACGGGCTGACGGCCAGTGCGGTACTGCGTGCCGGGCTGTCCCGCGCCAGGCGGTCGCGGTGGCGTTGGCCGCCGACTCCCTCTCGATCCTGACGATGGAGGTCATGGACAACGCGGTGATCCTGACGGTGCCCGGCGCGATGGAGGCGGGACTGGCGGACGTGCTGTTCTGGGGCAGCCTGGTGCTGTCGTTGGTGGTGGCGTTCGTGGTGACGGTTCCGGTCAACCGGGCACTGATCCGGCGTGGCAAGGGTCATGCGGTGGCGCACGCCGTCCACCAGCACCACTGAGGGTCCGGCCCGGCGGTCGGACCGAGCGGCGGGGTACGGCACAATTCGGCGCCGGAACCGGCCGGCAGGAGGGATGTCGCTATGCGCTGGGAGGACCTCTTCGCCGACCTGGAAGCGCAGGCCGCTGCCCTCGGCGTGGCCGAGCGCGCCGCCGAGGTCGCCGAGTTGACCCGGCTCGAGGCGTCCCGGCTGGACCTGGCGAGTCGGCTGCGGCCGGCGGTCGGGGCCTCGATCACGGTGCGTTGCCTGGGCGCAACGGTGCTGTCCGGGCGGCTGGCCGGGGTCGGGACGGGCTGGTTGCTGCTGGACGAGGGTGCCGGGCGCGAGGCGTTGCTGGCGACCGCGGCCCTCACCTCCGTGGCCGGTCTCGGGCGGCTGTCCGGCGCTGGCGGTACGGCGGTGGACGCCCGGCTGGGCATCGGCCAGCTGCTGCGCGGGGTGGCCAGGGATCGGTCGGTGCTGCGGGTCCACCTGACCGATTCCAGCGTGCTCGACGGCACGCTGGACCGGGTCGGAGCCGACCACGTCGAACT
>JAVEEO010000525.1 GCA_030840415.1 Pseudonocardiales bacterium
CCAGGACCGACATCCGGCCTTCGGGGTTGGCCCTGTTTCTGGCCGAACGCCGGAGCGACCGGATCATCGCAACCGGTCCGCCGCGGCCTGCAACCTGGTGCCGAGCTGGGCCAGTTCGGCCATCAGCTGCTCCAGCCTGGCCCGCTCGGTGGTCAGTCGCCGGGCCTTCCAGCTGATCTCGTAGCCGGCGAAGCCGAGCACGACCAGGGCGAACACGATGGCGAAGCCCCATGCCGCGAACACGATCCAAGCCTGCATGACCGGCAGCTTACTGGCCGCGGTAGGCAGCCAGTGCCTGAGCGGCCGAGGCCTCGACGTCGCGGGCCAGCCAGTCCGGTGCCAGCACCGTAACCGCTCCCCCGGACCGGCGGACCAGCGCCGCCACCCAGGCCGGATTGGCCACTCGCAGCGTCGCGCGCAGCGAGGCTGCCCCGTCGCCGGCCGGCATCACCGACTCGCACGGGTAGTAGTCGGCCACCCACTCCCAGCCCGCTCCCAGCCGCAGCTCCACCAGCAGGTGCTCCGGTGCCGGCCGGTAGACCCCGGCGCTGACATCGGTCAGCGTCACGTTCTCCGGCACCCGGGCCGGCTCGTCCAGCAGCGTGGCGTCCTCGATCCGGTCCACCCGGAAGATCCGGATCGCCTCGGCCCGGCGGCACCACGCCTCCAGGTAGCCGATCCCCTCGGCGACGAACACCCGGATCGGGTCGATCACCCGGTGGGTCGTCTCGTCCCGGGCGGCGGAGTAGTAGTCCAGCTCGACGGCCCGGCGCTGCTCGACCGCCTGCTGGGCCAGCTTGCCCCACCGGTCCCGGCCGGTCAGCCGGATGTCCACCGCGTCGGCGTCCAGGTGCTGACCGGCGGCCGCCTCGATCTTGGTCAGCGCCCGCTCGGCCGCCCCGCCCTTGGTGGCGCCCGGGACGTCGGTCAGGGTGCGCAACGCCACCGCCAGCGTCATCGCCTCGGTGGCGGTGAGCTTCAGCGGCCGGCTCAGGCCGCCGTCGTAGGTGACCGAGACGGTGTCGCCGTCGAACATCAGGTCGATCAGGTCCTCCGGGCCGGAGCTGCGCCCGCACAGCCAGAGCATCTCCAACTCCTTGCGCAGCTGGTCCTCGCCGATCCCGAACTCCGCGGCGGTCTCGCTGATCGAGGCCACCCCCCGGGACACGATGTAGGGCACCAGGGCCAGCAGGCGGGAGACCTTGTCGCCGGTGTCGGTCACCGCGGTCCCCCGGCCAGCGCCTGGCCCGCCGGTGCCTCGTCAGTCGATGCCTGGTCCGTCTCCGCCACCCCGGCGCTGCCGGTCGCTGAGCCCGTCAAGGAGCCTGCCGATGAGCTCGTTGCCGGACGTGCCGAGCCGGCCGCCGGCTGCGCGCCCGGCACCTCGCCGGTCACCCCGCTGAGCAGCCGGACCACCGCGGCCACCAGCTCGGGCGGATCGAGCGCGACCGCCTCCGCGCCGACTCCGGCCACCAGGCCGGCTAGCCGGTCCAGGTCGCGGTAGTCCATCGTCAGCAGGTCACCCTCGGCGGTGCCGCGCATCTGCCTGGCCAGCCGCCGCAGTTGCCCGCCACGCCCCGGCGCGACCCGCACCAGGGCGAGCTGGTCGGGCTGGTGGTTGGCGCCGCGGACCAGTTCCAGCATGTCCAGGTCGTCCGGACGGCTGGTCTTGGCGGTGGCGATCAGCGTCCTGACCTCGCCGACCAGCCGGTCCAGCCGGAAGCTGCGCACGTCGCCGCGCCCCCGGTCGTGGCCGACCAGGTACCACCGGCCGCGCCAGGACAGCACGCCCCAGGGCTCCACCGTCCGCTTTTCCGGTGCCGGTGCCGACTGCTTGCGGTAGCCGAACTGCACCACCCGGCGCTCGGAAACCGCCGCCACCAGCTCAGGCAGGGCCGGCTCGTTGCCGGGCAGCGGGGGCAGCGCGTCCGCGCCGGGCGGCTCCTCGATCTCGATGCCGGCGGCCCGCAGCTTGATCAGCGCGGTGCGGGCTTCGGTGGCCAGCGACGCGGTGCTCCACAGCCGGCCGGCCAGGCCCACCGCGGCCGCCTCGTCCGCGGTGAACTCGATCGGCGGCAGCTCGAAGTCCTGGCGGGCGATCCGGTACCCGTCCTCGGTGTCGAAGACCGAGTTGCGGCCGGTCTCCAGCGGGATGCCGAGTTCGCGCAGCTCGGCCTTGTCCCGCTCGAAGCTGCGCTTGAAGGCCTCGTCGGGATTGGTGGAGTCCTGCGAGACCTCGTAGCCCTCGACGGTGTCGCGAATCCGGTCAGCGGTGATGTACTGCCGGGTCGAGAGCAGGCACAGCACCAGGGACACCAGTCGCTGCTGTCGCCGTGCCGCCATGTCCGACAACGGTAGGCGACGACCGCGCCCGCGCCGCGCGCCACCCCGGCCCGGCTGCTCGGTTCGTCGGACTCCGGCGCTCACATCGAGGCAATCAGCTTCTCGACCCGGTCGTCGACCGCTCGGAACGGGTCCTTGCACAGCACCGTGCGCTGCGCCTGGTCGTTCAGCTTGAGATGGACCCAGTCCACCGTGAAGTCCCGCCGGGTCTCCTGGGCGCGCTTGATGAACTCGCCGCGCAGCTTGGCCCGGGTGGTCTGCGGCGGCACGCTCTTGGCCTCGTAGACCGCCAGGTCCGAGGTCACCCGGCTGACCGCGCCGCGATTGGCCAGCAGGTAGTACAGCCCGCGGTCGCGGCGGATGTCGTGGTAGGTGAGATCGAGCTGGGCGATCCGCGGCGAGGACAGCGGCAGGTCGTAGCGGGCCCGGTAGCGCTCCAGCAGCTGGTACTTGGTGGCCCAGTCGATCTCGCGGTCGATCAGGCTCAGGTCACCGGACTCGACCGCCTTGAGGGTGCGTCCCCACAGGTCGAGCACCTGCTCGGTGACCGGGTCCGAGCCGGTGGCGTCGACGAAGGTCCGGGCCTTCTCGTAGTACTCCCGCTGGATCTCACTGGCGCTGGCCAACCGCCCGTTGGCGAGCTTGACCTGCCGGCTGCCGGTCAGGTCGTGGCTGATCTCGCGGATCGCCCGGATCGGGTTCTCCAGGGTCAGGTCCTTGAAGGTGATGCCCTGCTCCATCATCCGCAGCACCAGGTCAGCACTGCCCACCTTGAGCAGGGTGGTCGACTCGTTCATGTTGGAGTCGCCGACGATGACGTGCAGCCGGCGGTAGCGCTCGGCATCTGCGTGCGGCTCGTCCCGGGTGTTGATGATGGGCCGGGACCGGGTGGTCGCCGAGGACACCCCCTCCCAGATGTGCTCGGCCCGCTGGCTGAGGCAGTACACTGCGCCCCGTGGCGTCTGCAGCACCTTGCCGGCACCGCAGATCAGCTGCCGGGTGACCAGGAACGGGATCAGCACGTCGGCCATCCGGCTGAACTCGCCGTGCCGGGCGACCAGGAAGTTCTCGTGGCAGCCGTAGGAGTTGCCGGCCGAGTCGGTGTTGTTCTTGAACAGGTAGATGTCGCCGGCGATGCCCTCGTCGTTGAGCCGCTTCTCGGCGTCGATGAGCAGGCCCTCGAGGATCCGCTCACCAGCCTTGTCATGGGTGACCAGGCTGAGCAGCGAGTCGCACTCGGGGGTGGCGTACTCGGGGTGGCTGCCGACATCGAGGTAGAGCCGGGCACCGTTGCGCAGGAAGACGTTGGAGGACCGGCCCCAGCTCACCACCCGCCGGAACAGGTAGCGGGCCACCTCGTCCGGGCTGAGCCGGCGTTGACCCTCGAAGGTGCAGGTCACACCGTATTCGTTCTCGATACCGAAGATACGTCGCTGCACAGGCCCAGCCTAGCCAGCGTTTCGTCCGGATGCGCGCTTGTGATTGCGCGTATCGGCAATTGCCTTGCGTGGAGTATCCATTTTGCGCCACCGGCCCGAGCGGCCGCTCACAACCTCAGCCGCAGCACGGTCTGGCCGCGGTCGTCGGAGACCTCGATCCTGCCGATGTTCTGCCGCGGCCACGGGCTGGTCCGGGTGATCTGGACGTCCTCGTCCGGCTGCGGGGTCCAGCTTCCCAGGTCGAACCGGTCGCCGCGGCGGTTGAAGATCACCATCCGGTAGGAGACGGCATGGTCGTAGGGGTAGCTGCTGCCATGGGAGGGGTAGCCGCAGGCCAGCTTGACCCGGGTGGCCGAGCCTGCCGGGATCAGCTGGACGGTGGCGTGCACCCCGGCGGAGTTGGGCCCGACCGTCTCCATCGCCAGGGTGCGCGGCTGGTGGGCGTGCTGCCAGCTCAGCACCCCGCCGGTGGCCAGCAGGGCCAGCAGGCAGGCCGCCGCCAGCGCCAGGCCGGCGATCCGCCGGGCGCGCCGCCGCCGGCTGGCCGCGACCTGGCGCAGCAGCCGGGGCAGCAGGGTGTCCGGCGGCGGCTCCGGCTGCCAGGCCGAACTGTCGGCCCGCGCCAGCACCGTGGGCAGCTCGCCGAACTCCGCGACCCGGTCCCGGCACACCTGGCAGCGAGCCAGGTGCCGCTCGAAGGCCGAGCGCCGCTCCGGGTCCAGGGCGCCCAGCAGGTAGGCGGCGTCGTCGAGCGCGAACTCGGCGTGCTCGGCGCCCAGGACCTGATCGCGCTCGGCATCGTGCTGGCCGGGGCCGGTCACGGCAGGGCTCCGATCTCGTTCAACGCCAGCTTGAGGGCGCGTAGGGCATAGTGCGAGCGGGACTTCACGGTCCCCTCCGCGATCTGGAGACGCTCGGCGGCCTCCCGGACGCTCGATCGCCGGTAGAACAGTTCCACCAGCACCGCCCGGTGTTCGGGGCTGAGCCGCAGCAGCGCGTCGGCGATCAGCCGGGACTCGACCAGGGCGTCGGTCGGATCGCCGAGTGCGGACTCCGGAACGGCCGCCACCAGCTTCTCCGGCCGGACGCTACGGGCGCGCCACTCGTCGATCACGATCCGGCGGGCCACTGTGTACAGCCAGCCCCGGGCCGAGCCCGCCTGCTCGGCGGTGAAGGCGGGGCTGTTGGGGTTGCGCCAGGCCCGCAACAGGGTCTCCTGCACCACGTCCTCGGCAGCCTGCCGGTCGCCACCGGTCAGCCGGACGGCGAAGGCCCACAGCGCCGCGGCGTGCTCGTCGTGCAGGGCCTGCATGACGTCACGCTCGTCGACCGCGCTGCGATCGGCTGGCATGGCCGCTCCTCGATGGTCGGTCCGGCTCCAGGCGAACGGTACGGCCGCCGCCTGCAGATTCATACGGCGCGGGCGCCCGGATGGTTCAGATCGCGGCGGTGGTGAACCGATCCGGCAGCGGCTGCGTAGGCCAAGGCAGGAAGATCTTTGCGATGGAGGACGCACCGGCGGTGATCGGTACCGCGCGGTGCGCCGGCAGACTTGGAGTCGACGAATGAGCACTGAGCACAACGACGACCGCGCAGGGGCGGCCGGCATCAGCCGGCGCAGCGTGCTGGCGGTCGGCGCGGTCGGCATTCCGGGGATCGCCCTGGTCGCCTGTTCGCAGGCCAAGGCGCCGCAATCCCAGCTGGCGACGGAATCGTCGGCCAGCGCCGCCACCGGCTCGTCGGCGTCCGCCTCAGGCTCGGCCTCGGCAGTAACTGGCGGCAAGGCACTGGCCAAGCTGTCCGACATCAAGGTGGGCGAGGCGATCTCGGCCAAGGGGGCCGACGGTGCCGACATCATCATCACCCGGCCGACCGCGACCACGGTCGCTGCCTACAGCGCGATCTGCACCCACCAGGGCTGCACGGTGAAGCCGGCCGGCAAGGAACTGGACTGCCCGTGCCACGGTTCGGTCTACGACCTCAAGGGCGCGGTGCTCAACGGCCCGGCCCAGCGGCCGCTGTCCCCCGTCCAGGTGAGCCTGTCCGGCGACGACGTGGTGGCCGGCTGACCTGCTAGCCGTTGCTGGGCGGCTCGGGCTAGTCGGTACTTGGCTGGTCGGTACTTGGCTGGTCGGTACCGGCCTCGGGCGTCCCCGGCTGCACCGTGCCGTCCGGTCCGGTGGCCGGGACGTCCCCGGAGTCGGTGCCCGGAACGGCTCCGGAGTCGGTACCCGGCGTCGGCGGGGTGTCCGGGCCTCCATCGGTAGCGGCTGGCTCGGCAGACGCTGCGGCGGCGGAGGCGTTGTCGGGCAGCAGGCTGCTCAGCGCCGGGCCGACGATCCGGCGGAACTTGCGGTGCCCACGGTTGCGGTCCAGCACCGCCACCTCCAGGCTGTCGGCCACCAGCACCCGGCTGGCGCCGTTCTCGCCGCCGACCGAACCGAGCGCCCGCACCGCGACCGAGACCGCCTCGGCCAGCTGCAGGTTGGCCCGGTAGGACTGCTTGAGCGCACCGGCCACCGTGTCGGCCTGGCCACCCATCACCAGGAAGTCGGGCTCGTCGACGATGGTGCCGTCGTAGGAGAGCCGGTAGAGCTGGTCCTGCCCCGGCGCCGCGCCCACCTCGGCCACGCACAGCTCCACCTCGTACGGCTTCTGCTGCTCGGTGAAGATCGACCCCAGGGTCTGGGCGTAGGCGTTGGCCAGCGCGCGGGCGGTGACGTCGCGGCGGTCGTAGGAGTAGCCGCGCAGGTCGGCCAGCCGAATGCCGGCCACCCGCAGGTTCTCGAACTCGTTGTACTTGCCGACCGCGGCGAAGCCGATCCGGTCATAGATCTCCGACACCTTGTGCAGCGCCGAGCTGGTGTTCTCGGCGACGAACAGCACGCCGTCGGCGTAGGTCAGTACCACCACGCTGCGGCCCCGAGCGATTCCCTTGCGGGCGTACTCGGAACGGTCGCGCATGATCTGCTCGGCCGAGGCGTAGAAGGGCATCGACATCTGAGAGGTCTCCGGGGTGCTAAGCGGGTAACGGGGGCGGTGGTCAGGAACCGGGCGAGGTGGCGCGGCGCTCGAGCAGCGCCCGGACCACGGTGTCCAGGCTGCTGTCGGCAACCCGGCGGGTGCCGTCGGCGGTGGCGGCGTAGACCACCGGGTAGATCCGCCGGGTCAGGTCCGGGCCGCCGGTGGCCGAGTCGTCGTCGGCGGCGTCGTAGAGCGCCTCCACCACCACGGCGACGGCTTCGTCCTCGGTCAGGTCGGGGCGCCAGAGCTTCTTCAGCGCGCTCTTGGCGAACACCGAGCCCGAGCCCACCGAGTGGTAGTACCGCTCGGGATAACGGCCGCCGGTGACGTCGTAGCTGTAGATCCGGCCCGCCGAGGCAGAGCCCTGGACGGCGGCACTGTCGATGTCGTAGCCGGCGAACAGCGGCACCACGGCCAGGCCCTGCATCGCCGCGCCCAGGTTGCCCCGGATCATGGTGGCGAGCCGGTTGGCCTTGCCGTCCAGGGTGAGCGCGGTGCCCTCGATCTTCTCGTAGTGTTCCAGCTCGACCTGGAACAGCCGGACCAGCTCGATGGCGATGCCCGCGGTGCCGGCGATGCCGACCAGGGAGTACTCGTCGGCGGCGAAGACCTTCTCGATGTCTCGCTGGGCGATCAGGTTGCCCATGGTGGCGCGCCGGTCGCCGGCCATCATGACGCCGCCGTTGAAGGTCGCGGCCACGATCGTCGTCGCGTGCACGGACGGCATGGCCGCTCCCCCGGAGCCGCTCACGGAGGCCCGGTGGCCGGGCAGCAGTTCGGTCGCCGCCGCCGAGAGGAACTCGACGAAGGACGACGAGCCGGGGGCCGTGGCGTACCGCAGGAGTCCGGAAGCCTTGTCACCTGGGTGCTGACCGCTCACTGGCCACCCTTCTGCACGAAACTGCGGACGAAGTCCTCAGGGTTGGTTTCCAGCACCTCGTCGATGTCGTCGAGCAGGGCGTCGACGTCGTCGCTGAGCTTCTCGTGGCGCTCGGCGACGTCGGTGCTGGTGTCCTCGGCGATCTCGTCGACCTCGGCGCGCTGCTTGGCGGGCCGGGACTGCCCACCTTCGTGACTGGCCATGATTACCTCCGCAGACCCGCCCGGCGGCGAGTTCCACTCGACACTAGTAGTTCGAGTTGGACAGGTGCGCCATGCACCCGCAATTGACCGATGTCGGCACTGGAAAAGTAGGCCGGAGCCGGTGGGGCCGGGCGGGAATCAGCCGGGAATCAGCGGCCCAGCAGCTCCGAGACCAGCGACTGGGCGGTCGGGCAGCGGTCCAGCAGTTCCTGCACGTGCGCCTTGGAGCCGCGCAGCGGTTCCAGGGTCGGCACCCGGACCAGCGACTGCTGGCCGACGTCGAAGATCACCGAGTCCCAGGACGCGGCGGCCACCGCGTCCGGATACCTGCGCAGGCACTCGCCGCGGAAGTAGGCCCGGGTGTCGGTGGGTGGGGTGTTCATCGCGGCGACGGCCTGCTCGGGATCGATCAGGGTACGCATCGAGCCACGCTGGACGAGCCGGTGGAACAGGCCCTTGTCCGGCCGGATGTCGGCGTACTGCAGGTCGATGGCGTGCAACCGGGGCGATGACCAGTTCAGGCCGTCGCGCTCGGCGAAGCCGTTGAGCAGCCGCAGCTTGGCGACCCAGTCCAGTTCGCCGGCCAGCAGCATCGGGTCCTCGGCCAGCCGGCTGAGCACCGACTCCCACTCCCCCAGCACCTGGGCGGTCTGCGGGTCGACGTCGCTGCCGTACCGGTCGTCGACGTACTTGCGGGCCCGGTCGAGGTACTCGCCCTGCAGTTGCAGCGCGGTGACCGTCCGGCCGTCGGTCAGCCGCATCAGGTGGCGCAGCGACGGGTCGTGGCTGACCGCGCGCAGCTCGCGGACCGGCTCGGCGATCCGCAGCTCGTCACCGAGCCAGCGGTTCTCGATCATCGCCAGCACCAGCGACGTGGTGCCCACCTTGAGGAAGGTGGACAGCTCGGCGAGATTGGCGTCGCCCAGGATGACGTGCAGCCGCCGGTACTTCTCCGCATCGGCGTGCGGCTCGTCCCGGGTGTTGATGATCGGCCGCTTCAGGGTGGTCTCCAGGCCGACCTCGACCTCGAAGAAGTCGGCTCGCTGGCTGATCTGGAAGTCGTGCTGGTGGCCGTCCTGGCCGATGCCGACCCGGCCGGCGCCGCAGACCACCTGGCGGGTCACGAAGAACGGGGTGAGCTGGCTGACGATGGCGGCGAACGGGGTCTGCCGGCTCATCAGGTAGTTCTCGTGCGCGCCGTAGGAGACGCCCTTGTTGTCAGTGTTGTTCTTGTAGAGCGTGATGGTGGTGCCGCTGAGCCGCTCGACCTGCCGGGCCGCCGCCGACATCACCAGTTCGCCGGCCTTGTCGAAGCGGACCACGTCCAGCGGGGAGGTGACCTCGGGCGTGGAGTACTCCGGATGGGCGTGGTCGACGTAGAGCCGGGCGCCGTTGGGCAGCACCACGTTGGCAAGGCCTGCGTCCTCCTCGTCGTCGAGGAACTGCTCGGCGACGTTGTTCGGGCCGGACAGGTCGAAGCCGCGGGCATCGCGCAGCGGCGACTCCTCCTCGAAGTCCCAGCCCGGGCGCCGGCGGCGGCCGCCCGGCAGCAACGAGGCGTAGCCGTTGACCACCTGGGCCGAGAGCAGCATCGCGTTGGCGTTGGGGTTTCCCGGCAGGCTGATCCCGTACTCGACCTCGGTGCCCATCACCCGGATGACGCTCACGCGATCTCCCCGCTCATCGCTGGCGCTCGCTGCGGTGCTCACTCATCCAGCAAGGCTACGTGCTCGGACCGCCCGGCGGCGTGCGGCGGCCGGCTGCTGGGGCGCTGCGGCGCTCCCGTTCAGCCAGCGCGAACTCATCCGTGCGGGTGTCGTAATGACGAAATTGTGGCAGCGCCGCAGTCGCCGCGCCGACTCCGAGCACGCACAACATGCCGCCGCTGGCGATGGCGAACCGCACTCCGCCGACCGCCATGAAGCCCGCCCGGGCGTTTCCCAGGGTCGGGCCGACCGAGTAGGACAGCAGCTCGATGCCGGCCAGCCGGCCGCGCAGCTCGTCCGGGATCGTCTGGTCCCAGATCACCCCGCGAAAGGTGCCCGACACCATGTCGGCAGCACCGGCGCAGGCCAGCAACACCAGCACCAGAGCCAGATTCGGCATCAGGCCGGCCAGCCCCATCGACGCTCCCCAGCACAGCGCGGCCACGATGATCGCCAGCCCGTGCCGGTGCACCCGGCGGACCCAGCCGGAGACCGCGCCGGCCAGCAGCGCGCCCACCGCGTCCGCGGCGTACAGCAGTCCGACCGCGTGTGAAGCGTGCAGCTCAGCGGCGAAGAACGGGAACAGCGCCATCGGCATCGCCGTCGTCATGGCGATCGTGTCGATCAGGTAGGTGCCGAGCAGGTCCTTGCGCCCGGCCGCGTACCTGATGCCCTCGCCGACACTGGTCAGCGTCGCCCGGACGCCGGGGACCACCGTGCCGAGCGTGCGGGGCAGCGGGCTCAGCCGCAGGAACACCAGCAGGGACAGTGCGAAACTGGCCACGTCGACGGTGTACGCGAGGCTGATGCTGACGCTTGCCAGCACCCCGCCGAGCACCGTGCCGGCGATGTTGGCCAGCCCCCAGGCCTGGCTGTTCACCATGCTCGCCGAGGGGATCTCCTCATGCGGCACGTAGCGAGGCAGCATCGCGTCCAGGCTGGGCCGCTGCATGGCGTTGGCCGAGACGGCGGCGGCCGCCACCAGGTAGATCACCCAGAGCCTCGGTTCGCCCAGCAACGAGTTGCCCAGCAGCACCAGCGTGCAGGCCAGCGCGCCGAGTTCTGAGATCAGCACCACCGTGCGCCGGTCGAACCGGTCGGCCACCGCCCCGCCGAGCAGGCCGAGCGCGACGATCGGGAGGAACTCCACCGCGCCGACCAGTCCGACCGCCACCGTGGACTCGGTGAGCTGCTTGATCTGGATCGGCA
>JAVEEO010000532.1 GCA_030840415.1 Pseudonocardiales bacterium
TACTGCGCGGCCCGAGGCCGTCGCCGTAGAGGGCCTGGAAGGTGGCCAGCAGGCCGTCGGCCACCAGCTCCGGGCGCCGGCCGTGGCGCAGCAGCGGGTTGATGCCCACCGGCGTCTCGTCGGTGCAGTCCAGCAGCACGATGTCGTCCCGGCGGGATTCCGGAATCCGGGCCAGCAGGTCGCGGATCAGGTCCTTCGGCTCGATGACCACCACCGGCCGGCCAGCGCGCAGGTCCTGCACGATCAGGTTCAGCAGCAGCGTCGACTTACCGGTGCCGTTCGGCCCGATCACCCAGGTGTGGCGCAGCGCGTCCAGCACGCTGTAGCCGAGCTGGCCGCTGACACCGGGCGCCAGCACCCGGCCGATCACGCGGTCACCGGGCAGGGCCAGGGCAGCCGGGGCGACCTGTTTCGGGTGCAGCGGCGGCTGGCCGGGCAACTCCTGGTCACCGATCGGCCAGCCGGTGAGGGCGACGGCTTCGCTGGCGTTCAACCGCAGCGGCCAGCGCCACGGCGGCGGGCTGGCGGCGTTCAGGCGAGCCGGATGGTCGCGGACCAGTCTTGCTTGCAGGCCGGGAGCTTCGCTGATGCGGATAGCCGAGAACAGGCTGACGATCAGGGAGCGGCGGCGGGCCGCCGAGACGGCCAGGGCACCCAGCCGGACGGTGGCAGCGAAGCCGTGGTCACCCACCTTGTTCCGCAGCGCCGCCCGCTTCTCACCATCGACTACCCCGCCGTTGCCGCGCCAGACCACCTGATACCAGGGCATCACGATGGAGGACGGCGAGTGGTTGGCGACGGCCAGCGGTATGCGGCGCGGCCCAAGCACCAGCTGCAGCACCAGCAGCTCGCCCTTGCTGACGCTCGTCAGCGCGCCGAGGATCTGCCGGACAGCCACCTCCGGGGTGTCGGTGCGCAGCGCCCGGTGCCGCGTCGACAGCTGCAGCCGGCCGGCGGCGCTCACCGGCACTCGCTCGGCTGCCGGCTCGGTCAACTGAACGGCCGGGATAGCCGTGGTCAGCCGCCGCTCCACCGCTACCCGGGCCGATGCCGGGCAACCCAGCAGGTAGTGCACGCCCATGCTGCTGGCGCGGGCTTCCAGCACCACCAGCGGCGAGCGCTGGTCGGCGGCCCAGGCCCGCATGACAGCCAGCGCCCCGGCCACGTCGAGTGGCCGGGGCCAGTGCAGCTGCCGCCAGATGAGCTGGTCAGACATCCGAACTCTCGGTGCCGTCCGACTCGAACGGCTTGGTCAGCGGGTGGTTCTTGGACTGCAAGGCTGCCGTCGCCTGGGCTTCAGCTTCGGCGGCAGCCTCGGCCTCGGCCATCGCCAGGGTGATCAGGGCGCGGGACAGCTTGCGCAGGTCCGGCGGGTCACGCCGGACGGCCCGGACTGAGATATGCCGCTCGCGGCCTTTCCGGGCGGCCTTGCTTCTTTGGGAATCTTTATAGGTTTTGGACATAGCGCTGCCCTCCTTTCTTTAGGTGATTAGTGGGTGTTGGTTGAAACAAACACTCGGTGCCTACAGTTAATGTTTGTTTCAACAAACAGTCAATACAGATTGTTCATTGCACAACACCGATAGGAACAGCTTATTATCTGGTGGAATTGTTGGTGTATTCGGTTTCGAATTTCAGCCTTTTTTCTGTTGCCTGCTACCAGCCCCGGTCGCGGTGGCGTAGCAGCAGCAGGCCGCCGACCAGCAGCAGGCCGACGCCCAGCATCACCAGCAGCATCGGCCAGACCGCCTCGATGAGCCTCACCGCCACGTGCACCGCGATCGCCGCCAGCAGCAGGCCGAAGCACAGCCCGAACAGGCTGTCCAGCAGCGACCGCGGCCCGGTGGGCCTCATGCTTGACGCCGGATCTCTGCCAGTACGCCCTGATCGAAACCCGCGCCGATGCAGTCGCCGGCGAAGCGGGCCTGGTCCAGCGGAAACCGCCGGCTCAGCGCCATGACGTAGACCTGTCCGACCAGGTCGGCGTGCAGCAGCTGCCAGACCAGGCTGTCCGAAGCGAAGCCGCTGGCCTCCAAGATGGACAGGTGCCACAGCGACAGCTCCAGCTCGTCGGTGAGGTGGAAGCTCAGATTCCGGCGGACGTGGTTGACGTCGTGCCAGTAGCGCATGGCGAAGTTGACACTGGAATCGGTGAAAATGACCGAGTCGGAGTGCTCATCGCTGACCGGCAGCGGTTCCCCGGTGGTGGCTGCCCGCTCGAAGGCAGCCTGCAGCACGTCGAACTTCGACGGTGCGTCCGGCCGCGGTACCCAGCCGAAGCCGACCTCAAGCCGGGTCTGCTCGGCCTGGGCGAGGACGAACTGGCTGATCGTCCCCTGGGCAAGTTGGAGTTCCTGGCCGCGATGGATGTGCAG
The DNA here is from genome assembly GCA_030840415.1 of Pseudonocardiales bacterium. GTDB lineage: Bacteria > Actinomycetota > Actinomycetes > Mycobacteriales > Jatrophihabitantaceae > Jatrophihabitans_A. The sequence goes on from JAVEEO010000532.1 coordinate 2,376, forward strand.
CAGCTCCGGCAGCAACACGGCGGTCATTGCCGCCCCCGGGCGATATCGAGCATCTGAGCCACGGCGTCCTGGGTGATCCGGTGCAGCCGGCGCTCGGCGCGGAGCTGCTCCAGCCGGGCCAGCTGGGCCTTCGACATGCCCGGGTTGGTGACGGTCAGGTAAACCACCAAGCCGATGATGGTGCCGAGCGCCAGCACCATGCCCACCAGCAGATAGAAGATGGCGGTCATGGTCAGTACCGCCGCAGCTTGGTCACCGAGTCGGTGACAACCTGACCCATGGCCAGCGTTGCCAGGTCACCGACGGCCTGCAGCCGGGTGACGGCGATCGGCACGGTCTGGCCGAGCTGCTGCTCGATCTGGGACACGAAGGCCACGCCCTGCATCGCCCGCTGGGCGACCATGGTTACAGCGTCGATCTTGCTGACGTCGATGTCGGCCCGGGCCTCGACCCGGGCGATCTGGACGGCGGTGTCGTCTTCGATCCGGGCCAGCGTCCGGCCGTGGTGCCGGGACAACCCCCGGCCGGTCACCGCGGCCGTGTACCTGTCGATGGTGGTCATCTGCTTGCACTCCGTCTCTGCACCTTCCGACCCGACGGTCGTCCGGTGCTGTTCGTCTCGCGCCACCGCCCTGATGGCGACCCGCGACTTCCAGGCGGGTAGATCCAGCCAAACGCGGGCGAGCGGTGGCCCACGGTTGCCTGACGGGGCGGAAGCTGGGCACTATCGGGGCATGCAGGGCGACATCCGGGTGCCGAGCTACGAAACAGTGCTCAAGGACATCCAGACCGTCCGCGAGAAGGGCCTGGGCCGGCTGCGCCACTACCCGGTACCGGCGCTACAGGCCGCCAGCCAGGTCTGCGACCTGGCCACCTCGGGCGAGCAGCAGCCGGCGGCGATCGAGAAGCTGCTACGGCTGGCCGTCGAAAGCCTGGGCGGCGGACGTGAAGGTGACGCCGCCGAATACAGCCTTGGCCTGGCGCAGGGCACCAAGCTCTGGCCCTCCGGTGAGCGCCGCAAGGCCGCGGCCAAGGTCTATGACCTCAGCGTCGACCGCTACCGCAAGGCCTACGAACCGCAGCTGTTCGAGCAGTTGGCCGAGGCCGTGCTGGCCGCCTGCCACGACAAAGAGCTGCGCCAGACCCGGCTACAAATGGAACAGCGCCATCCGGCGGATTCCCGGCTGGCGGTGCAGTGGGTGGAACGGTTCGAGGCCTACTACCGGATCTGGACACCGGCCTACGCCCTGGCCGCCAACCTGGAAGCGGCCGTCAAGACTCGCCGCGACGAGCCGGCCGAGCACTTGCCCTGGGACCCGGACAGCGCCGAACCGTACGACCCGCTGGACCAGGCCGACGGCTACGGCCGCTACGCGCTCTACGCCTACGCCCAGTTCCAGCTCGAGGTGAAGAAGTTCATGACCCGCCACGGTGGGCTCTGGCTGCTGTCCGACGTCGACGTCGAGCAACAGGTCGCCGATGCGGTGTACCGGATCGGCTGGCACAACTCGCTCAACGAAGACGATGATTCCTGGCTGCGCCGCTTCCTAGCCGACTCACGGCACGAAGAGCCCCAGCACTTCGCCCAGATGCTGAAGGCCACCAACATCGGGAGTGTGACGCTGCAGGAGTGGCAGGAGTTCATTGCTAGCTGCGACTGCTCCGACCTCGAACACAGCGAAGCCGGCTGCCAGGTGCACGCCACCATCCGGGCCTGCCACGACTACTGCAACCTGATCGACGCTGATTGGCTCAAGATCGCTGACTGGTACCGGCCGGGGTCGACGCCGAGGCGAGGGGTTACGGGGGCGATGTTGTACCAGCAGATCATCGGAGGGCGCGGTGATGAGCCGCCAGTGGGATCTACGGCACACGAGGAGTAGAGGTGCACGAACCCAAGCCCGAATAACGCTGCTAGGCTTGACTGTCGCTAACACGCCCGACCGCGTGGACCGTAGGAGGCGCATGACCCGTCGTCCAAGTCCTTGAATCGGCGTGCCTCCATGGCAACCGCGTCACAGATGCCATCGTAATTACACTGCTGTAAGACCGTGGGAGGGAATGATGGAGAACGATCTTGACGTGGTGCCCTCACAGGTTCATAATTTGCGCACAGATGGAGCATTTTCCCTTCGAGCAACCCCGCGAGATGAGCTGTTGTCCGCAATGCGGATACGAGCTGGACTTGCCACCACCGTCGGAAGTAATCCCCAACGCAGGATGGGTAGTGAGTGCATTGGCTAAAGTGCG
>JAVEEO010000534.1 GCA_030840415.1 Pseudonocardiales bacterium
ACGAGCATTAGCGTGGACCATCGAGGACCTCCTGAGGGTGAATGCCTAGACACATCCACTCCGCCAGGAGGTCCTCCCAATTTCAACCAGCCACGCCGTCAACAACCTCCCGGGTCACGACAGCTAGAGCGGGCTCAGCCGTAGCGCGGGGCGTTGCGGCTGCGCTGGACGCCCGGTGCCCGGCGGTCCCGGGCCTGCCAGCAGGCGGTGTGCCAGTGCCGCCGGTCGGAGGCGTCCAGATCCTCGGCCGGCCAGGCCACCAGGTGGCCGGCGCCGGCGGCCAGCAACTGGTCGCAGCCCGGGCAGCGATAGGGCCGGGTCACCGAGCCGGGCGACGCCCCGGCCACCGGCCGCACGCGGTACTCCACGCCGCGCCAAGACTGCACCTGCTCACCGGATCGCAGGCCGCCGGTCGACTCCGCCGAGCTGGCCCGGCCGGCCTTGCGTGCGGCCTCGTTGCGGGCGGGCAGGTTTCGTCGAGGCACCTGTCGAGTCTATCGGCGGCGCGGCGGAAGGCAGCTCAGTACGCCAGCGCCTGCACCACCCGCGACGGGCTGGGCCGACCGAGCTGGCCGGCCATCCAGGCGCTGGTCTCGACCAGCTTGGTCAGGTCCACCCCGGTCTCGATGCCCAGGCCGGCCAGCTGCCACAGCAGGTCCTCGGTGGCCAGGTTGCCGGTGGCGCTCTCGGCGTACGGGCAGCCACCCAGGCCACCGGCTGAGGCGTCGACGATGGTGACGCCTGCCTGCAGCGCGGCGAGGGTGTTGGCCAGCGCCTGGCCGTAGGTGTCGTGGAAGTGCACCGCGACCGTGTTGAGGTCGATCCCGGACTCGACCAGCAACCGCAGCAGCGCCCGGACCTGGCCCGGCGTCGCCACCCCGATGGTGTCGCCCAGGCTCAGCTCGGTGCAGCCGAGCGCCACCAGCTCACCGGCGGCGCGCACCACCTGCTGCAGTGGCACCCGGCCCTCCCACGGGTCGCCGAAGCACATCGAGAGGTAGCCGCGCACCCGCAGGCCGCGCTCGCGGGCACCGGCCACCACCGGGGCGAACATCTCCAGCGCCTCGGCCATCGTCCGGTTGAGGTTGCGCTGGGCGAAGGTCTCGGTGGCGCTGGCGAAGATGGCGATCTCGTCGACGCCGGCGTCCAGCGCCCGGTCCAGGCCGCGGGCGTTGGGCACCAGCACGGGGTAGCGCACCCCCGGACGGCGGTTCAGGCGGGACACCAACTGCTCGGCGTCGGCCAGCTGCGGCACCCACTTCGGGTGCACGAAGCTGGTCATCTCGATCAGCTGGTGGCCGGCGTCGGCCAGCCGGTCGAGGAACTCGAGCTTGACCTCCAGCGGCACGATCGCCGACTCGTTCTGCAGGCCGTCGCGGGGCCCGACCTCGCAGATGGTGATCCGGGCCGGCAACGCGTCCAGTTCCACCACGTCGGGCAAGCCAGCGGCAACCATGCGATCCCTCCTGAATGTGACCTGACAGCCAGCCCGGGCCGGACGGCTGGCGCCCGGGCACTGGCGAACCGAACAGTGATCAGTCGTACTCGCGGAAGCCCTTGCCGGACTTGCGGCCCAGCCGGCCGGCGGTGACCAGGTGCTCCAGCAGCGGGGCGGGCGCGAAGCCCGGCTCCCGGAACTCCTGGTAGAGCACCCGCTGGATGGCCAGCGCGACGTCCAGGCCCACCACGTCCAGCAGCTCGAATGGGCCCATCGGATAGCCACAGCCGACCTTCATGGCCGAGTCGATGTCCTCGCTGGTGGCGTAGTGCGCCTGCAGCATCTTGACCGCGTCGTTGAGGTAGGGAAAGAGCAGGGCGTTGACGATGAAGCCGGCCCGGTCACTACAGCGCACCGGGTGCTTGCCGAGCCGGGCGCAGACCGCCAGCGCGGTGGCCTCCACGTCGGAGCCGGTGGCCACCGTGCTGACCACCTCGACCAGCGACATCACCGTGGCCGGGTTGAAGAAGTGCAGGCCGATCACGTCGGCCTGCCGCGAGGTGGCCGCCGCGCACTCGATCACCGGCAGCGACGAGGTGCTGGTGGCCAGGATCGCGCCCGGCCGGCAGATCTCGTCCAGGTTGGCGAACAGTGCCTGCTTGACCGAGATCTCCTCCACCACCGCCTCGATCACCAGGTCCATCGGCGCCAGGTCGTCCAACCGGCTCGAGCCGGTCACCCGGGCCACTGCCTCCTCGCGCTCCTCGGCGGTCAGCTTGCCGCGCTGCACGCCCTTCTCCAGCGAGCGCCGCAGGGTGGCCTGCACCGCCTCGACCTTCTGGTTCGAGCGGGCGATGAAGTGCGTGTCGAAGCCGGCCCGGGCGAACACCTCGACCATGCCGACCGCCATGGTGCCCGAGCCGACGATGCCAACCCGCTGGACCGGCCGGGCGGTGCCGAGGTCGGGCTGCTCGGCTGGGGTGTGGGCGTCGGCCACCACCTTCGGCGAGTCCGGGCCGTCGTAGGTGTAAAAGCCGCGGCCCACCTTGCGACCCAGCAGCCCGGCCGTGATCATCTGCTTGAAGATCGGCGTCGGGGCGTGCAGCCGCTCCCGCGACTGCTTGTACATGGTGTCGAGGATCTCGTAGGCGGTGTCCAGACCGATCAGGTCCAGCAGGGCCAGCGGACCCATCGGCAGGCCGCAGCCCAACTTCATGGCCGCGTCGATGTCCTCCCGGCTGGCGTAGCGCTCGGAGTACATCGCGGCGGCGTGGTTGAGGTAGCCGAACAGCAGGGCGTTGGCGATGAAACCGGCCCGGTCGCCGATGGTGACGTCGGTCTTGCCCAGCGAGGCGACGAACGCCTCGATGTCGGCGACCACGTCCGGTTCGGTGACGACGCTGCGGATCACCTCGACCAGCTTCATCACCGGCGCCGGGTTGAAGAAGTGCATCCCGATCACCTTGCCCGGACGCGAGGTCGCCACCGCGATCTCGGTGACCGACAGCGAGGAGGTGTTGGTGGCCAGGATCGTCTCGGGTCCGCAGAGCTCGTCCAGGGCGGAGAAGATGGTCCGCTTGAGGTTCAGCTGTTCGGGCACCGCCTCGATCACCAGGTCGGCATCGGCCAGTGCCTTCAACTCGGTGTCGAAGCTGATCCGCGACAGCAACTCGGCCTGCTCGGACTCGGCCAGCTTGCCGCGGGCCACCGCCCGTCCGGTGGAGTGCTCGATGTGGCCGCGGCCGCGCGCCACCGCCGCCTGGTCGCGGTCGACCGCCGTCACGCTGAGGCCGTTGCGGGCGAACACCTCGGCGATGCCCGCGCCCATGGTGCCCAGGCCCACCACGCCTACCCGGCTGAATGTCCGCGCCACTGCTGGCCTCCTCGAAAGCTCACTCGTCGTCGGCTCACGGTAATCGCCCGGTGGGCTGCTGGCAGCGGCGAGGTGGGTGACATCTCATGCCGCAAGTCCTATGCCCAGGGTCTGACAGTTCTCGACGCGCGGCTACCGGAGCTCAGCGCCGGCCCCAGCGCAGCCGGGCCAGCTGCCGGAGCTGGCCGATCGAGCTGTCCGGCCGGGCGAAGGTGGCGATCTTGAGCGGGATGTCGAACAGCTGGGCGGTGACCGCCCGGGACCGGGCGAACTCGCGCAGGCCGTCCGGGCCGTGGATCCGGCCGAAGCCGGACTCGCCGCTGCCGCCCCACGGCAGCCCGGGCACCGAGGCGTAGGTCAGCACCGAGTTGATGCTGACCATGCCTGCCTTCAGCCGACCGGCCAGCGCGCGGCCGTGCCGTCGGCTGAACACCGAGGCGCCCAAGCCGTAGCCGCCCGAGTTGGCCGCCTCGACAGCCTCGTCGAGATCGGCGACCTTGCCGATCACCATGACCGGGCCGAAGGTCTCCTCGGTGACGGCCGGCGAATCCGCCGGGACGTCGACCAGCACCACCGGCTCGACGTAGGGTCCGCGCACGGATTCGGGGCCGCCCACCACCGCCCGGCCGCCATGCTCGATCGCCTGCCGGACGTGCCCGGATATCACGTCGAGCTGGCCGGGCATGGTGATCGCGCCGTAGTGGGCGGCGCCGCTCGTGCCGGTCCGGATGCCGGCCGCCACTTCGGTGACCCGGGCGATGAACTCGTCGTACACCGGTGCCTCGACGTAGACCCGTTCCACCCCGGCGCAGGTCTGGCCGGCATTGAACATCGAACCCCAGACTGCCTGCTCGGCGGCCCGCTCCAGGTCGGCGTCGGCGGCCACGATCAAGGCGTCCTTGCCGCCGCACTCGATCACGCACGGCGTCAGGGTCTCGGCGCAGGTTGCCATCACCGTGCGCCCGGTGGCCGCGGAGCCCGTGAAAGCCAGCTTGTCCACACCGGCCCGGCACAGCGCCGCGCCGGTCTCGCCGAAGCCGGTGACCAGTCCGAAGACCGGCTGCTCGGGCACCACCGAGGCGAACGACTCGACCAGCCAACGGCCGACCGCCGGGGTGTACTCGCTGGGCTTGAACACCACCGCGTTGCCGGCGGCCAGGGCGTAGGAGATGGAGCCCATCGGGGTGTGCACCGGGTAGTTCCACGGGCCGATCACCCCCACCACGCCGTAGGGCAGGTACTCCACGCTGGCCGAGTGATTGACCGCGAGCAGCCCCGGGTTCACCCGGCGCCGGCGCAGCACCCGACCGGCGTTGCGGGAGGCCCACGCCAGGTGCGCGATCGCGATGGTCACCTCGACCACCGCGTCGTCCACCGGCTTGCCGTTCTCGCGGGCGATCAGCGCGGCCAGCTCGTCGGTGCGCCGAACCAGCTGCACCCGCCAGCTATCCAACCGGGTCCGGCGGCCGGCCACGCCGAGGCCGGCCCACCAGCCGGCGGCCGTCCGGGCCCGCTCGACCGCGGCGGCGACGTCGGAGGCGATGTGCACGTCGAAGCTGGCCAGCACCTGCCCGGTGCCCGGCTCCACCGAGTCGAATCGCTGCCCGGCGGCACCATGCGGGACAACGGGGGTCGGATCGTGCGAGACCGCGGTCATGGCCGCGAGGTTACTGGGCGGTAGCCGCGGTTGCCACGGCGGAACGTCTCAGAACAGCCACGCCGGAACGGCTCAGAACAGCCGCGAGGACGGGTCGTCCACGCCGCGCAGCAGGTCGTAGTCCAGCACCAGGCAGTCGATTCCCCGGTCGATGGCCAGCGTGCGGGCCTGCGGCTTGATCTCCTGGGCGGCGAACACGCCGCGCACCGGGGCCAGCAGCGGGTCGCGGTTGAGCAGTTCCAGGTAGCGGGTCAGCTGCTCGACACCGTCGATGTCACCGCGGCGCTTGATCTCCACCGCCACCGAGACGCCCTGGGCGTCGCGGGCCATGATGTCGACCGGCCCGATCGCGGTGGGGAACTCCCGGCGGACCAGCCGGTAGCCCGCGCCCAGGGTCTCGATCTGCTGGGCCAGCAGCACCTGCAGGTGCGCCTCGACGCCGTCCTTGACCAGGCCCGGGTCGACGCCGAGGGGGTGGCTGGAGTCGTGCAGCACCTCCTCGACGGTGATCAGCAACTGCTCGCCGGCCTTGTTGGTGACCGTCCACAGCGCCTCGCCATCGGGCAACGACGATTCCACCAGGGTGCATGGCGGCGACATCCAGTTCAGCGGCTTGTAGGACCCGCCGTCGGAGTGCACCAGCACCGAGCCGTCGGCCTTGACCATCAGCAGCCGTGGCGCCATCGGCAGATGGGCGGTCAGCCGTCCGACGTAGTCGACCATGCAACGAGCAATCACCAGGCGCACCCGGGCAGCCTACCCAGCGGCCGGCCGCCGGCCGCTCAGGCCAGCCCGCGGGCCTCCCGGACGGCGTCCAGCACCCCGTCGAGCACCGCGTTCAGCTCGAAGTCCCGGGAGGTGAAGACCCGGGCCACCCCGAGCTCGACCAGCCGGGCGGCGTCCGGCTCGGGGATGATGCCGCCGACCACCAGCGGGACGTCGTCCAGGCCGGCGGCCCGCATGCCGTCCAGCACCTCCGGCACCACCGAAAGGTGCGAGCCGGACAGCACCGACAGCCCCACCACCGCGACGTCCTCCTCCACCGCCGAGGCGACGATCTGGGCGGGGGTCAGCCGGATGCCGGAGTACACCACCTCGAAGCCGGCGTCCCGGGCCCGGACGGCGATCTGCTCGGCGCCGTTGGAGTGCCCGTCCAGCCCCGGCTTGCCGACCAGGAACCGCAGCCGGCCGCCGAGCTCGGCCCCGGTCTCGGCAACCCGGCGGCGCAGCGCGGCCAGCGTGTTGCCGGCCTGCCCGACCAGCCCGGAACCGCTGGACACCCCGGTCGGCGCGCGGTACTCGCCGAACACCTCGCGCAGCGCACCGGCCCACTCGCCGGTGGTGACGCCGGCCCGGGCGCAGCGCAGGGTTGCCGGCATCAGGTTCGCCGAGGTGGCCGCCGTCGCCGTCAGTTCGGCCAGGGCGGCCGCGACCTCGGCGGCGTCCCGGGCGGCCCGCCAGGCCCGCACGGCCGCCACCGCGGCCGCCTCGACGCCGGGGTCGACGCTGAGGATCGAGCCCTCGATGTCGGCGGTGAGCGGGTTCGGCTCGGTCTCGGTGAACCGGTTGACCCCGACCACCACGTCCTCACCGGTCTCCAGCCGGCGCCGCCGCTCGGCCAACGACGAGACCAGGGCGGCCTTGAGGTAGCCGGACTCGACCGCGGCGACCGCGCCACCGGCCTGGAGCACCTTCTCGATCTCGGCGCGGGCACCGGCGGCGATCTCGGCGACCTTGGCCTCGATCACCGGAGCACCTTCGAAGATGTCCTCGTACTCCAGCAGGTCGGTCTCGTAGGCCAGCACCTGCTGCATCCGCAGCGACCACTGCTGGTCCCACGGCCGGGGCAGCCCGAGCGCCTCGTTCCAGGCCGGCAGTTGGACCGCCCGAGCCCGGGCGTCTTTCGACAGCGTCACGCCGAGCATCTCCAGCAGGATCCGGACGACGTTGTTCTCCGGCTGGGCCTCGGTCAGGCCGAGGGAGTTGACCTGGACCCCATAGCGCAACCGGCGCTGCCGCGGGTCGCTCACCCCATAGCGCTCGGCGGTGATCTCGTCCCACAGCCGGGTGAAGGCCCGCATCTTGCACAGTTCCTCGACAAAGCGCACCCCGGCGTTGACGAAGAACGAGATCCGCTGCACCACCTCACCGAACCGCTCCGGCGGGATCTGGCCCGAGTCGCGCACCGAGTCCAGCACCGCGATCGCGGTGCACAGCGCGAAGGCGACCTCCTGCACCGGGGTGGCCCCGGCCTCCTGCAGGTGGTAGCTGCAGATGTTGATCGGGTTCCACCGCGGAACCTCGGCGACGGTGTAGGCGATCAGGTCGGTGGTCAGGCGCAGCGACGGTCCCGGCGGGAAGATGAAGGTGCCGCGCGAGAGGTACTCCTTGACGATGTCGTTCTGGATGGTGCCGGCCAGCTGCGCGTACGCCTCGGACGGCACCAGCGATGCCGAAGCCTGTTCCTCGGCGGCCTGCTCCTCGGCTACCACGAGATACAGCGCCAGCAGCCACATCGCCGGGGCGTTGATGGTCATCGAGGTGTTCATCCTCGCCAGCGGGATGCCCTCGAACAGGGTGCGCAGGTCACCGACATGGGCGATCGGCACCCCGACCTTGCCGACCTCGCCACGGGCGAGCTCGGCGTCCGGGTCGTAGCCGGTCTGGGTCGGCAGGTCGAAGGCGACCGACAGGCCGGTCTGGCCCTTGGCCAGGTTGCGCCGGTACAGCGCGTTGGACTCGGCCGGGCTGGAGTGCCCGGCGTAAGTGCGCATCACCCACGGCGCGCTCCGCTCGGCCATGCTGCGCTCCTGAGGTGGACGTCGGGGACGGGCAAGCCGAGTCTGGCACGCGGGCTACCGGCGGGTAGGCCGATGTGGCTCAGTTCGCACCCGGCAAGCCGGGCCCGCGCTCAGTAGCTGTAGAAGCCCCGCCCGGTCTTGCGGCCGAGGTCACCGGCCACCACCATCCGCGACAGCAGCTCCGGCGGCGCGAACTTGCCGTCCTTGGTGTCGTTGTAAATGTTGGTGGTGGCGTTGCGCATGATGTCGACGCCGGTCAGGTCCAGGGTGGCCAGCGGACCCATCGCGTGGCCGAAGCCGAGCTTGCAGGCGATATCGATGTCCTCGGCGGTGGCGACCCCGGTCTCCACCAGCCGGACCGCCTCGTTGCTCAGCGCGGCGATCAGCCGGGTGGTGACGAAGCCGGCGACATCGCGGTTGACCACGATGCAGGTCTTGCCGATCTCCTCGGCGAACGCCCGGGCCCGCGCCAGCGTCTCGTCCGAGGTCTTGTAGCCACGTACCAGCTCGCACAGCGCCATCATGGGCACCGGTGAGAAGAAGTGGGTGCCCACCACCGACTCCGGACGCCGGGTGGCGGCAGCCAGCTGGCTGATCGGGATCGCCGAGGTGTTGGAGGCCAGCACCGCGCCGTCCTTGCACAGCCCGTCCAGCTTGGTGAACAGGCCGTGCTTGACGTCCAGGCTCTCGAACACCGCCTCGATGACGATGTCGGCGTCGGCCACCGAACCCAGATCGGTGCTCCGGGTGATCCGCTGCACGGCTGCCTGGGCGTCCGCCTCGGCGAGCTTGCCCTTGCCGACGAACCTGGCCAGCGACTGGTCGATGCCGTCCAGGCCGCGCTGCAGGGCCACCTCGGTGACGTCGGTCAGGACGACCGGCAGCCCGGCCACCGCTGCCACCTGAGCGATCCCGGAACCCATCAGGCCGGCTCCGATAACCGCTACCTGCTGTGTCATGGCGTGCATCTCCTCGTGAAGGGCTGGCAGATCTTCTCCGGCGTGACCGGGGCTGCTCGCACGATAGCCGCCACCTGTCGGGCGACTCGCGGCGACCGGCGCCCAGCTGACATGCTGATGGCTACCGCAGGCGGCGGCTGGTCCGCCGATGAGGACGGGCAGGCCGGCATGGGTTTCGATCTCGGCATCCTGGTGTGGGCGGCCGGCATCCTGGCGGTGCTGACGCTGATGATGCGCTGGGTGTTCAAGCCGTCGCGACCGCGCACCGGCCGTCCCCAGACCGGGCCGCAGGCCGATCTGGGACTGCTGACGCCGGTGCTGTCGGCCAGCCCGCGCGGCCAGGTGCTGGCGGCCAAGAATCTGCTGTCGGAGAACGGCATCCGATGCTCGGTCTCCCGGCTCGACCGCGACAGCTACGACCTGCTGGTGTTCGGCCCGGACGCTGACCGGGCCCGCCAACTGCTGACCGGCGCCAACGGCCGCTGACCGGGACGCTGACCGGCGAGGCTCCCGAGTAGCCGAGCACCACGTCCCGGCCGCCGATTCGTGCCATGGTGTCGGCATGGGTGCGATCAGCGTTCACCGGCTCGATTACGGCTACTTCGTCCGGCCGGCCGAAGAGACCGGCACCGGCTTCCCGCGGGTCGAGCCCTGCCTGGGGTACCTGGTCCGCCATCCCGACGGCCTACTGCTCTTCGACACCGGAATGGCCGGCGATGCCGAGGTCGATCAGTGGTACCGGCCACGCCGGACAGCGGTGGCCGACGCGCTGGCCGGGCTGGGGATCGCGGTGGCCGACATCGATGTCGTGACCAACTGCCACCTGCACTTCGACCACTGCGGCGGCAACGGGCTGTTCGCGGGCAAGCCGATCTACGTGCAGGCCGTCGAGCTCGCGACCGCCCGTTCCCGGCCCGATTACACGATGGCCGAGCTGATCGACATCCCGGGCAGCGACTACCGGGAGCTGTCCGGCGACGGCGAACTGCTGCCCGGCGTGTTCGCCTGGCCCACCCCCGGCCATACCGCGGGGCACCAGTCGCTGGTGGTGCGCACTACCGGCGGCACCGTCGTGGTGGCCGGGCAGAGCCACGACAACGCGAGCAGTTTCAGCGCCGACCTGCTCGCGTTGCGCGCCCGCCGCGACGGCCACGGCCCGCCGCTGCCGGAGGTGGCCGGCTGGGTCGAGCGGATCGAGCGGTTGGAGCCGTCGGAGGTGGTCTTCGCCCACGACCACTCGCGCTGGCAACCGGGCAGCGGCTGAGGCCCTAGATTGGGGCCATGGCCGTACACCTGACCCGCATCTACACCAAGACCGGCGATACCGGCACGACCGCGCTCGGCGACCTCAGCCGGGTGCCCAAGACCGACCTGCGGGTCGCTGCCTACGCCGACTCGGACGAGACCAACGCCGCGCTCGGGGCCGCGCTGGCCCTTGCCGAGCTGCCCGAGCCGATCGCGGCGGTGCTGCGGCACATGCAGAACGACCTGTTCGATGTCGGGGCCGACCTGTGCACCCCGATCGTCGCGGACCCGAAGTATCCCCCGCTGCGGATCACCGCCGACTACCTGAGCCGGCTGGAAGCCTGGTGCGATCAGTTCAACGCGGAGCTGCCGGTGCTGGCGAGCTTCATCCTGCCCGGCGGAACCCCCGGCGCGGCCCTGCTGCACGTGGCACGCACGGTGGCCCGGCGCGCCGAGCGCAGCACCTGGGCGCTGATCGAGGCCGATCCGGAGCGCACCAACCCGCTCGCCGCGACCTATCTCAACCGGCTGTCGGACCTGCTGTTCATCCTGGCCCGGTGCGCCAACTCCGGCACCGACGTGCTCTGGCAGCCGGGCGGCCCCAGCACGGTCTGATCGGAGTGGAATTCGCGCTCGGACGACGTGCCCGCCCGGCGCCATTGTGCGGCCCGAAACGTCGCTCAGGCCGGTCGATCAGCGACGTTTCGGGCCGCACAATG
>JAVEEO010000492.1 GCA_030840415.1 Pseudonocardiales bacterium
CACGGTGCGGGCGATTGCCATCGCGTTCGCCGAGGTGTCACCGGCCAGCACGATCGGTGCGCCGGTGGCCAGCGGCGGCAGGTTCCGCCCGTCACCGCAGGGCAGGTCGAGCACCACCGACGCCGCGTTCTGCCGGAACAGCGCGGCGGCGGTCTCGGCGTAGGGCACCGGCGGATCGCCCCAGAGGTTGGTCCGGGACTGCCGGGCGGGCTCGTACGCCCCATCCCAGAGCGGGATGGCAGCGGCGTCCCGGGTCGGCGAATCTGTGCTCACTACAAGCCTCCACATCCTGGTACGGCAACGAAAACGGCGGTTCGCCGCGACTAGGTCCTGCTCAGCGGCCGGTCAGCGCGGCCAGCGCCACCGAGTCCCGGCCCTGTCCGGCGCTCAGGGCCGCCAGCAGGCATCGCAGCGCCATCGCGGGATCGAGGCTGACCAGCCGCAGGGACTGCTCGGCCCGCTCCAACTCCCCCGCCGCCAGTTGAACCGGCAGCCCTGCGCCGGCCGCGCTGCCGGCCAGCAGCGGCCGGACATAGTCGCTGAACGCCCGGAACGCCTCGTCGGTGAAGTTGGTCTCGTAGCGATCCGGACGGTGCCAGGACAGGAACAGCCGCACCAGCTCGGCGTCCTCGGCGGCGAGGAACTCGTTCGCCCACAGGGCGTGGTTGCGGCTGCTGGAGAACTTCAGGCCTTCCAGCAGGAAGAGTTCGTTGACCGTGGCACCGCGCATGGTGGGCCGCCCCACCCCGGCCGCCGCGAAGACGGCAGGGTAGAGCACCGCGAAGTAGAAGGCATTGTCGATGCCGTTGAAGTGCCACAGGCCGCTGAAGTGCTGTTGCCATGCCTCGACCCAGCCGGTGAGGCCGGCGGCGGCCGGATCCAGCGCGTGCGCAGGGCCGTAGAGGTAGCTCAGGCCCAGCTCAGCGGGAAAGTCGATGCGCAGGCCGGACAGCGCGCCGGTGCCCTCGATCCCCCAGTCGGTGGGATAGGCCACCGGATAGTCCGGCAGCGGTGCGGTGAGGTACTGGGCCACCACCGAACGCACCCGGGGCGGCAGTTCGGCTCGGGTCCATTCCGCGATCAACTGGTCGCGGTGGTTCTCCAGCCGCAACACCGCGACGGTCGCCACCATCGGGGTTGGGTCCCCGCCGCAGCGGGCGCAACTGGGCTGGACCAGCGTCGCCGCCGAGGTGAAGCCGCCACAGGGCTCGCAGGACAGGCCGTTGGCACCGCTGCCGCAACTGGGACACTTGCCCACCACGTAGGCGTGGTGCAACGTCCGGCCACAGTCTGCACATCGGTGCAGCACCATCTCGCGCATCTCCAGGCTGCCGGCGTCCAGCATCTGGTTCAGCATCAGGTTGATCGCCTGCTCGAAGTCCGGTTGCTCGGGATCGAGAAAGGTGTCACAGCCGATCCGGGCCAGGTCGAAGGCGACCTTGATCTGCGAGCGGTAGTCCGCCACCATCTGGTGCACCTCGACGCCCCGGTTCTCCGCCTTGCTCATCACGAAGTTCGGGTGCACGTCCACGCCGGCCAGGGTGAACACCCGCTCGCCGCGCCCGCGGGCGGCCCGGGCGGCGATGTCGGCGGCGATGAAGGGGCCGGACAGGTGCCCGACGTGCAGGGGCCCGTTGAGGGTCGGCTGCGGAATCACGATAACGGTCGCGCGGCCGGCGGATTCGGTCATCGATGCGCCCCGCTCCACGGCGTGGCCGTCATGGTTGCCGGCCGGCCGACCAGCTTCACCTCGATCTTGGCGGCAAATTCCTCCAGGGTGTGCTTGACCTCAGCGGCGCTGGCGCCGGTCACGACCAGGAAGCCCAGGATGTTGTTGCCGTCCGGTGGTCGGCGGATCACGGCGCCGGGCTGAGCGGTGATCCTGGCCAGCAGCGTCCGATCGGATCCGCTCACCTCGGCGGGCACCGAGACGTATTCCAGTTGGCCGGCCTCGCAGATGAGGCAGGTGCCCATCATGTGCACGCCGGTCGGCCGGTAGTGCGAAACCCGGGGGCGGATGCCGCGGGCAACGTCCATGCTGGCGCGGATCGGGCAGTAGTCCGCGGTCACCCGCGCCACCATGTCCAGGCCGCCGCCACCCGGCCGGGCCGCGATCTCCACCAGATGCGGCCGCCCCTGATGGAAGCGGATCTCGGCGTGCAGGACACTGCGGTGCAGGCCCTGGGCAAGCGCCGCCGAGCCGATGATCTGCCGGATCTCGGCCAACTGCTCGTCGGTCAGTGCCGTGGGTGCAACGTGCACGTCGTCGTCGAAGTTCTTTCCCTCGACGGTGGCCCGGTCGACCACCGAGCCCAGGAAGAGCTCGTCGTCCCAGATCACCGCCTCGAAGAGGTGCTCCCGGCCGTCGAGGAAGGACTCCACCAGCAGGCCGTGCGGGCCGAGATCGACGCCCTCGGCCTCCATCACATACGCCAGCATCCGTTCGATTCCCTCGCTGGCATCGGCAAAGCGCTGTGCCAGCTCCGCCGGGTTGTCGATCCGGAACACGAAGTTGCTCGCGGTGCCCATCGTCGGCTTGAGGACCACCGGGTAGCCGAACTCGGCGGCCGTGGCCAGGGCGCTCGGCAGGTCGGGCACGAACCGGAACCGCGGGTGCGGCACGCCGCCGCGTTCGTGTGCCTGGCGCATCAGCAGCTTGTTGCGGCTGTTGCGAGCAGCCGGCAGGCCGACCCCGGGTAGCCCCAGGGCATCGGCGGCCAGTGCGACCGTCATCACCGAGGATTCGGAGAAGGTCAGCACGCCGTCGAAGTTCTCCTCGGCATGCCAGTCGGTTGCTGCGGCCAGGATGTCGTCAATCTTCGGTGACCCGGCGACCCGGTAGCGCGGAGCGGGCCAGAAGTCGGGCTCACCGATCCCGTGCAGCAGGTGCAGGTTGCCGCCGAACTCCTCCACCTGCCGGTACCGCGGCAGGTAGTAGGACGCGAACTGCTGAGCCTCGATCGCCAGGAGCTTCATGATCTTCCTCTTCGACATTCGATTGCGGCGTTAGCGCAGCAGCCCGGACCGGAAACGCTCGGCCATCTGCTCGTCCCACCACACGCTGTACATCCGAAAGTCCTGGTCGGCGACGTTGACGATCTGGTGGGTCTCGCCCGGCGGCAGGTAGGCGATGTCACCGGCGACGAACGGGCTCACCCTGCCGTCGGAGGAGATCGTCGCCGTGCCGGAGACGGCGAGGAAGATCTCGAACTCCGGATGCGCATGTGGTGTGGTGCTCGCCCCGGGCTCCAATACCGCCCAGGCGCCCTCGAACGGCGGATCGAGCTGGGGCCAGGGCAACAGTCGCTGGGTGAGCACTCCGTACTCGGCGCGCAGGTTGTCCCGGTCGAGGCTGCGGATCTGCATGGGATCCTCCGGTGGTGGCGGTGGACGTGACGGCATGCTGGGACGTCAGCCGGCGACCGCCGCGGCCAGCGGTGTCGCAGTGGGCCGGCTCGCGAGCAGATCGGTGACGATCTCACCGGCCCGGACGGCGAGGACGCTGATCAACGAATCGGCGATGCCGTGGCTTTCCTCGTTGATCCCTTGCAGGTAGAGGTTCGCGCTCACCCTCGGTGGCAGAATCGCCCGGTAGGCACGGCTCACCACGAACTGCTCGACGCCGACGAGCTCGGCGACGGTGCGCGCCAGGGCGGGCAGCCGCCGCTGGAAACCGGTACCCAGCATCACCAGGTCACAGCGCAGCTCGTCGTTCAACTCACCGATCCGATCGGCCAGGCTCAGCACGACGTCGTCGCCGTCGAGCCGGGCCCGGACGACATCGACCGCCGAGACCATCCGCAGCCGCTGGGTTCCGGTGAGCCGCTCGAGGTACATCTGCCGGTAGATGGTGTTCAGCAGCTCCGGTGTGACACCGGCGTAGTTGGTGCGCCGCATCTCGGCAAGTACCCGCTGGCGCGCCTCCGGCCTGGCCGAGTAGAAGGAGTCGGTGAACGACGGGA
>JAVEEO010000546.1 GCA_030840415.1 Pseudonocardiales bacterium
CTGCAGACGTCGACCCCGGACTTCGACTACCTGATGACGCTGCCGGCCTCGGCCCCGGTCCCGCTGACCGAGAACGGTGCCAACACCGGCTCCAAGTACACCCTGCACCCGCTGTCCAACGGCCCGTTCAAGTTCTCCAGCTACACCCCGGAGCAGCAGGTGGTGTGGGTCCGCAACGACAAGTGGGACGCCTCGACGGACAAGATCCGCAAGCCGCTGGTCGACAAGATCACGTTGAACATCAGCACCAACGCCGATGACAACGACAAGCAACTGCAGGCCGGCACCGCCGACGCGACCGCGGACGGCAACGTGCAGACCGCGTTCCAGACCAACATCATCAACGACCCGAACCTGAAGAAGAACGCCGACGACCCGGTCTCGTCCTACACCCGGTACTTCGCCATCTTCCCCTCGGTCAAGCCGCTGGACAACGTGCACTGCCGTCGGGCGATCTTCTACGCGGTGAACAAGGTCGACCTGCAGCGGGCCCGCGGTGGGACCTACGGTGGCGACATCGCCCACACCATGGCGCAGCCGACCGTGCCCGGCCACGACCCGAAGGCCGACCCGTACCCCAGCGGCCCGGACAACACCGGTGACCTGGCCAAGGCCAAGGACGAGCTGCAGCAGTGCGGCCAGCCCAACGGCTTTGCCACCAAGATGGCCTACGTCAACTCCGGTCGTGGCCCGGCGGTCTTCACCGCCGCGCAGTCCGCGCTGGCCCGGGTCGGCATCAAGCTGTCGGCAGCCATCCACGCGCAGTCCGGTTACTACGGTGGCTACATCGGCAAGCCCGAGACCGTCAAGAGCGTGGGCATCGGCATGGCCCAGGCCGCCTGGGGTTCTGACTACCCGACCGGTGGCGGTTTCTGGACCTCGATCGTGGCCAGCTACGCCCCTCCCGGCGGTGGCAACTACACCCAGCTCAAGGACAAGAAGGTCGACGACCTGCTCGCCGAGGCCGCCAAGTCCACCGGCCGCCACGACGACCTGTTCAAGCAGCTCGACGCCCAGGTCATGACCGACGCCGTCAACCTGCCGTTCCTCTACGACAAGTCGTTGTACTACCGCAACCCGCGGTTGACCAACGTGCGCAACAACTTCGCACTCGGTTCCACCTACGACTTCGTCAACATCGGCGTCAGCGATGGCAAGTAGGTCCTCGAAGACCGAAGCGATGCAACCTACCGGCTACCAGCGCGTCTTGTGTGTGAAGGGGAACGACCGAACCAAGGAGCCATGCCATGAGCGATCCGAACAAACCCAATCCGGCGGGCAGCGGCCCGGTGCCACCACCGCCACCGCCACCGCCGAAGCAGCCCGATGACAATCCGCCGATGAACCCGAATCCGTACATGGGCGGCGGCTCGACCCCGCCCTGACCGGCGCAACGATTCAACCGAGTGCCCGGCCGAGAACCTCGGCCGGGCACTCGTTCAGTTCGGGCCCGAACCGGGTGCCTGCGCAACCAGCGCGTGCTCGCGCAGCCACCGGTCGAGGCGGGAGTAGGCGTGCGCCCTCGGCTCGGGCAGTGACAGGAACACATCATGGCGCGCACCGGGGACCGGCACGACGGTGGTCTCATTGCCGAGGCAGCCGGCCCAGCGCGCGATCTGCCGCACGTCCAGTACGGTGTCGGCCCGGTCGCTGAGCCCGGAGTACCGCGTCGAGAAGTGGGTGCGGTCCGAGCGCAGCACCAGCGACGGCACCCCGACGTCCAGGCCGCGGTGCAGCCGGGCCTGGCCCCGGCGCACCGCGTTGAGCCAGCCGAGAGTCACCGGAAACCCGTCCAGCGGCTTGAGTTCCAGGTCGAAGCTCCATTCACCGGTACCGCTGGTGTGCAGGGTCGAGGTGTACCCGCTGGCGGGCAGCTTCAGCGGACGCAGGGGTTGCGCCCTGCCGAGGACGCGCAGCACCTGGGTCAACGGCCCCCGGTGCACGGCCTTGCCCTGCAGGTCCAGCCACGGGCTGTTGAGCACCAGCCCGGCGATCGGGGCGACCCGGCCGGCCCGGCGGCGGCGGTCCAGCCAGAGCGGCGCGATCAACCCACCCGTCGAGTGCGCGACCACGACCACCGGCTGGCCGGGATGCTCGCCGGCGACGATGTCCAGGGCCGCTTCGAGCTCGGCGTCGCAGCGGGCCAGGTCGGAGACGTAGTGCGCGGTCTGTCCGGGCCGGCGGGCCCGGCCGGACTTGCGCAGGTCGAGCGCGTAGAACGCCAGCCCCCGGCCGGCGAAGAAGTCCGCCAGGTCGGTCTGGAAGAAGTAGTCGGAGAAACCGTGCAGGTAGAGCACCGCGCCGTGCGAGAGCTCCACGGGACGCTGGGTGCGCCGCACCAGCACCGCCGCGATGGTGCCCTCGCCATCCGGGTCGCTACCCAGGTCGAGGACGTGCTGGGAGTAGCCGTCACCCAGGATGTCGGGCTGCCAGGTCGGATTCGATGTCTCGCTGCTCACCACCAGACGGTAGCCAGCGGCACGCCTCGCTGGCGGAGCGGGGCCACGGTGGCCGGTTGCGCCCGGTAGCTGGTCGAGGCCGGCCGTGCCGGATAGGGAGTAGGGTCATAGATGCCACGGTGCCCACTCCGGCAGCTTGTCGGACCGGCTGTGGCGACAGGCAAATCTGACCCGGCCACCGGGTCTGCGAGGCCCCACATGACGCAGGCAACCCAGACAGTGACGGCATCCGAGCCCGAGGATCTGCTGTGCGCGGCATGCGGGCACTCGGTGCGGGTTCACGACGCCACCGCCACCCGCTACTGCGCCGCCACCGAAGCCAGCGGAGCCGTTCGGGGCTGCTTGTGCCCGCCGGATGCCCTTTCCACCGGCGTGCAGCGGCTGCGGACCACCCAGCCCTTCCGGTGAGCAGCGGGTGCTGTCCACCATCTCTGCCAACCCTGGGAGCTACCGATGTCCGGTAAGAGCAAGAACGGCCGCGAAATCCGCAAACCCAAGCAGGAGAAGAAGCTGCCCACCACCGAGATCTTCACGGCGGTACCGAAAGCCGGACCCAAGAAGCCCAAGTAGGCCGTTGCCGGCTCCGGGGATCGACTACCGTCGGCGGCATGGACAGCGCATCTGAGCGGCAGCCGGACCTGGAAACCCAACGCGAGCCGGTCCCCCGCACCGACACCGGCGAACTCGACACCGCGCTGGCCTTCCTGGACTTCGTGCGCTCCTGCGTGCTCAAGAAGGCGGCCGGTCTGAGCGAGGAGCAGCTGCGCCGGCCCGTCGTGCCGAGCGGCACCTCGATCCTCGGCCTGATCCAGCACCTGACCGTGGGCGAACGCTTCTGGTTCGGCCACACTGTCGCCGGCATCGGCGAGGACGTCGACTTCGACTTCGACATGGTGGTGCCCGCCGAGCGGAGTGCGGCCGACGTCCTCGCCGATTTCCGCGCCGCGATCCAGCAGAGCAACGCGCTGATCCGCCGCATCGGCGATCCCGAGGCCCGGGTCGCGGTGCCGGTCGACGGGGAATACCTCAGCCTGCGCTGGGTGATCGCCCACGCGACCGGTGAGGCGACCCGGCACGCCGGCCATGCCGACATCCTGCGTGAGTTGATCGACGGCACCACCGGCCGCTGAGCGCATCCGTACGCCGGCCCCCGGGCTTCGCCCCGGCAACGGGCCGGTTCGCTGTGGGCCGATACCGTCGCGGGCGGCGACGGCGACGGTGGAGGATGCAGCAATGCGGCCAGCGTACCCTGCGAGCCCCGTTCCGAGCCCGGGTGGTGAACTGCTGGGCCGGCCTGGCGGTGGCATCTCACTCGCCGCTGTGTTCACCCCGCTGTGTTCACCGTTCGAGGCGCGGCTCGACGGCCTGCTGTCCGCGGCCGAGGCGCATCCGCCCGAGCGTGGCGGCCCACCGCTACCGGCCTCCTGACCGGCTGCGGCATCGGCTACGACGCGGTGATCATCCCGCCACCAGCCGGGTCAGGTCGGCGAGCCGGCAGTATAGCCCCATTAGTTGTCGTACCAGCCGAACACCTTCGCGAACCGGCCGGAGGCCTGGGTGAGCGCCGAATCGAAGACGCACGAGGCGGGGTCGCCGATGACGTCGCACGACACCAGCGGTTCGTCGGAGTACCTGAGCAACCCTGCCAGCGAACCCGACTCCGAGGCCTGCCGCAATGCCTCGTTCACCTCTGCCGCGCTGACCTCTCGTTCGAGGAGCACGCCGAGGTCGACCAGCGAACCGTCGACCACCGGCACCCGCAGCGCCACCCCGTCCAGGCGGCCGGCAATCTCCGGCAGCACCAGGCCGACCGCTCGGGCCGCCCCGGTGGTGGTCGCGATGATGTTCACCGCCGCTGAGCGGGCCCGGCGGGGATCCTTGTGTGACGCGTCGAGAACGTTCTGATCGTTGGTATAGGCGTGAACGGTGGTCGTGTACCCCTGCTGGATACCGAAGGCATCCTGCAGGACCTTGACCATCGGTGCGACGCAATTGGTGGTGCACGACGCGTTCGAGACGACGTGGTGCTCCTCGGCGCGGTAAGAATCCTCGTTCACGCCCATCACGATGGTGGCATCGACGTCCTTGCCCGGTGCCGAGATCAGCACCTTCCACGCGCCCACTTGCAGGTGCCCGGCTGCCACGGCGCGACTCTTGAACCTGCCGGTGGCCTCGATGACGATGTCAGCACCCTGTTCGGCCCATTGCAGGTGCGCCGGCTCCCGCATCGCCGTCACCGCGATCTTGTGGCCATCGATGATCAGCGACGAATCCGCCGCCTCCACCGGACACCCGAACTCTGGCCGTCGGTGATGTCATTGACGGCGACGACCTCAATGTCGGGATGCTGGAGTGAGTACCGGAGATTGGCCCGTCCGATCCGGCCCATTCCGTTGATCCCTACCTTGATGCTCACGTTCTCCTCCTCTGCCTTCGACGGCATGCGGGCCCGACGAGGCCGTCGGCGTGGGGTTCGCGGTGTGTTCCAGCCGTGACCTCAGGCGGTAACTGGCGAGCTTGTATGCCATCTCGTGCAGTGCCTCGGCGCAGATCGAGCCGTTCAGGTCAGAGATCGCCGCGATGGCACAGGATCTGATGTCGGCGCGGTCGAACATGCCGTCGAACTCCCGTTCGAGGTGCGCGGCCACCTGATTGGCGGTCAGGCTGGAATCGCTAGACATGACTCGCCGTTCGATGCCGTCGGCAACGCCGTGTCACCGGAGGCCGCCAGCTTGGCCAGCAGATCGGAGATGGACCTCGCCACGTCGGCCTCGTCGTGCCTGAAGTCGGTGAGGAACGAGTGCAGGGCGTGCTTGATCAGGTGCAATTCGGCCGGGTTCAGCTTGACGGTGGCCGCCCGGTCACCAGCACCCGCCTCGATATCTGCCAGCGCGGCCGTGAGTCTGGACCTGGCTTCGGCCGCGATCGGATGCAGCCGTGCCTCGTCGGCGACGCCCAGGAGCAGGTCTGGATCGGCCACCTGCACCAGGGTGGTGTCGGCGTCCACGGCGCGCACCACGACATTGCAGGGCAGCAGCAGGCCGATCGAGGGATCTACCTCGAGGGCACGGTGGGCCAGGGCCGGCATGCAGGCGCCGAGAATCAGATAGGGCGGCATCTCCACGTCCAGTTTCGCCTTCATGGTCGCCGCCACGTCGATCTCGGTCAGGATTCCGAAGCCCCGGGTCGCCAGGGCATCCTTGGCCCGCTCGACCGCCTCGGTGAAGCCGACCCCCACCGTGAGATCAATCCCGTAACCAGACATGACCGCTCCTTCAGTTGTCCCCGGACCCCGGCCCGAAGCGCTGCCGGGGCGGGCCGTTCTCCTGTGGGCTGACAATGTGTCCGCTGCCCAGCCTTGCCCCGTGCAGCCGTGCCGTCGCGGGCCGAAAGTCCCGACAATCGCGAAACGGCCCACACTGGACGGTCACTTCTTCAGGCGCTCGATCTCCTCGCGGATCCGCGTCTCGTCCAGCTCGTCGTCGCGGTAGACGTCCCAGGCGTTCATCACCACGCCGATCCCCCAGCCCACCATCGGAAAGACGGGCCAGAAGAAGCCCGAGCGGCTGGTGACGGCCCAGATGATCACAAGAACGAGTTCACCAGGGCGTAGATCAGCAGATGGCCGTGAAAGTCATGGCGCCTCTTGAGCCGTTTTATGGCTCG
>JAVEEO010000495.1 GCA_030840415.1 Pseudonocardiales bacterium
ACGTCGTACACCGGCACCGCGTGCTGGTGGTGCAGCCGGGCGGTGATCCGGGCCTCGCGCATCGCCCGCTGGCTGATCAGTTCGGTCTCGGCATCGCTGAGGCCCGGCTGGGGACGCAACTGCTTGAGAGCGACGGGCCGTTGCAGCAGCTCGTCCCAGGCCTGCCAGACGATTCCCATGCCGCCGCTGGCAATGCGGTTCACCAGCCGGTAGCGCCCGGCGATGAGAGCGTCAGGCCCGCTCACTGGCACCCTCCCCACCTGCTCGCCGTCGCTGCCTCGTCCCAGACCCTACCGACCTCGGTGGTGCGAGGGCGAAACGCTGCCAGCGGGGGCAGCGCCTCGGGCCGGAATCGGTTCGGCGGCCAGCCCGGCGATCAGGTGCGGGAGCGAGGGGAGACGGGGATGAGCGCACCGGTGAAGATCACGTCGTTGGCAACCTCGCGCAACTTGCGGTGGGTGTGCTGGCTGGCGACCCGGAGCATGGTGAACGCTTCGTCCTGGGTCACCAGCTGCGAGTTCATCAGGATGCCGATCGCGGTGCCGATGTCGCGGTTGCTGGCCAGCGCGATCTCCAGATTGACCACCTGGCCCTGCGCCTTGGCCAGCCGGCTCTCGGTGTCGAGCACCTCGGTGGCGAGGCCGATCAGGTAGCGCACTGCTGCCAGGTGGTCGGAGCCGGTCCGGTCGCCGCTGGACCGGCAGGTGAACACGCCGATCGGGATGTCGGCACTGGTGCCGGGGCTGGTGGCGGCGCCGATGGGCAGCGCCAGCCAGTCGGCGCCCTGCAGCGGCGCGCCGTTGCCGGACAGCAGTTGCCGGGCCAGCGGTGAGAGCGTCGGCTGCTCACCGGTGCCGTCGCGATCCCGCGGTGCCTGGATCAGCCGAACGGTGGTGCCGATGAGCAGCTCGACGGTGCAGTGCGTCCCGGTCGCACGGGCATAGCCGTCGGCCAGCGAACCGAACACCGCCTCCGGGTCCGAGGATCGGACGATCTCGGCAGCCACCTGGCTGATCAGGGTGATTGGGTCCAGGACTGTGCTGGTGGTGCGGGTGGGTGCGCTGGCCGGAGAAGTGATGGCAGGCGCGGTTGAAGAAGTGATGGTCATGGAGCGGGCTCCGAACTATGCGGAGTGATGTGCGGCTGCTCCGCGAACGGCGACCGCGAGGCTCTTATCCAAACCTGTCTAGAAGTGTAGCTGACTGCACCGCTTCTGGACCGGGTCGACAGCCGCCAGTTTCGGGGCCCGGCCGAGCCCCCCGCTACCAAGCTGCGGTCACCGAGAGTCACTGTCGTCGAACTCGTCGTCGAAGGCGTCCACCTGCCTGGCTCATCAGGTTGAGCACTCCCAGGTTCTGGCTGTCGACGTACAGCTGCACCGCGAGCATGCTGCCCACGCCGAGCTCGCGGGCCCGGCCGATGAACCGCGGCCAGCGCTGATCGGTGCCCAGGTCGGAGAGTCGGACGGTGCGCTGGGCGTAGAGCGAGTCCAGGCAGGGGCCCTCACCCAAGTCGTACCGGGCGTGGTCCACCGCGCGGGGCAACTCACGGTGGCGGCCAGGGTCCTGCCCGCGCGACGGCGCTGCACCTCCGAGATGCTCGCCGCGGTCGCGCCCGGAACGGTGCCGCCCGCGGGGCTGCCGCCCGACTCACCACGTGCCCGATTGCGCCCGTCGAGGCGACCTGGGCCGCGAACGATACGACAAGCAGCCCGGGCGAGGTGGCAACGGCGGGTGCGCCCGCGAACCTGTGCGGCTGCCCGAAAGCAGCTATCCCGGTCGGATCGGCTTTAATAGCGTTCGCCTCCGTCTCGGAGGCATCCGCGGGTCGCGCACACCGGAACAGGGAGTGGCATGGCGATGGGCACGCCGCAGCAATCGGCCAGCGCCGGCATCTGGGCCACCTTCACGGAGTCGCCGGTCGCGGTCAAGGCCATCTTCGGTGGCGTCTTCGTCAACCGGGTGGGTGGCTTCCTCAACATCTTCCTGGTCCTGTACCTGATCGCCGAGGGCCACTCGGCCGCCCAGGCCGCGCTCGGACTGGGCAGCTACGGCCTGGGCGGCGTGGTCGGCGTGTTGATCGGCGGCGTGCTGGCCGACCGGCTCGGCGCCCGCAACGCCACCGTGCTGAGCATGTCCAGCTCAGCGGTGCTGATCGCGATCGGCGCGGTCGGCCTGGTCAGCCAGATCTTCCGGCCGGCGTCGGCGACCCTGCTCTCGGAGCTGACGCCCGAGAGCCGCCAGGTGATGATCTTCGCGATGTACCGGTTCGGGTTGAACATCGGTGCCACCGTGGCCCCGCTGCTCGGCTTCGCGCTGTACAACCTCGACCACCAGCGGTTCACCCTGCTGTTCTGGGGCGAGGCGCTGGTCGCGCTGGTCTACGCCGCGATCGCGATCGTGGCGCTGCCACGCCGCACCACCAGCCGGGCAGTCGAGAGCCCCGCTGCCGCTGCCGGCCCGGCCGGTGGCTATCGCGACGTGCTGCGCGACCGGCGCTACCTGCTGTACCTGATCGCCACCCTGCTCAACGCGGGGGTCTACACCCAGTACCTATCGACGCTGCCGCTGGACGTCAAGGCCGAAGGCGTGCCGGTGTTCTGGTACACGGTGGCGGTGGCGCTCAACGGCGTGCTGGTGATCGCCTTCGAGCTGCCGCTGACCAAGCTCTCGCAGAGATGGCCGTTCAAGCTGACCGTCGGCCTGACGTTCCTGCTGGTCGCCATCGGGGTGGCCACCTACGGGCTGCCGCTGGGGCCGACGGTGATCATCGTCGGCACCCTGATCTGGACGACCGCCGAGGTGATCGGCGCGCCGACGGTGTTCGCCTATCCCGCGATGGCGGGCCCGGCGCACCTCAAGGGTCGCTACATCGGCAGCTTCCAGTTCATGTTCGGACTGGGCCAGGCGGTCGGCCCGATGGTCGGCGGTGCGCTGTTCACCCAGCTGGGCCACGGTGTCTGGCCGGTGCTGGCCCTGTTCGGGCTACTGGCCGCGCCGTTGGGGCTGGCCGGGGTTCGCAGCCCGGCCAAGCAGTCCGCGGCCGGGTCCGACCCGGGCGCGGGCGAGCCGGGCAGCAGCGCGGCAGCCGATGAGCACGCTGCCGTCGGCACCGGGCAGCCGCCGGTCGAATCCCCGATCGAGGGCGTCGCGATCGCCGAGCAGTCCCAGCCCTGACAGCCGGCCGGCGATGGTCACCCTGGAGGACGTGCGGCGGCTGGCGCTGCCACTGCCCGGCAGCTACGAGGCGCTCGTCCAGGACCGGATCAAGTTCAGGGTCAAGCGGATCGTCTACCTGTCGGTCGCCCCGGACGAGCAGTCGATGGGGTTCGCCTACCCGAAGGAGGAGCGGGCCGCGCTGGTCGCGGCAGAGCCCGCCAAGTTCTTCCTGCCGATCCCGTCGGACCTGCGCTACAACTGGGTCCGGGTCCGGCTGACCGAGATCGAGCTCGACGAGCTGTCCGAGCTGGTGCCCGATGCCTGGGCGATGGCCGTTCCCAAGCGGGTGTCGAGCGCCTACTTCGACAGCCTCGGCTGAATCAAGCCGGCCCGTAACGCTTGGATGCCGGCTTCGTTGACATGTGATGTGGGTGACCACCGGCCGGAAGGACTGCGTCGCGCGACCGGCTGGCTAGCCTCTGAATTCGATCACTGCCGATGGCGCCGATGTGCGCGAGAAGGAGCCGAGGAATGGCCGCGGAGCTGACCCCGATGTCCGACGACGAGCTGGCTGCCGAAGGAGTGACGGCCCTTCCCGACAAGGAGGTCATGTCACTGCTCGACCTCAACGCCAACCTCGACCTGGCCCTGGACGTAGCGGCGCCGATCGACCTTGCCGTCGGGGCGAACGCGAACATCGCGGCGCCGATCAACGCCTCGGTGGGTGCCAACGTGCTGTCGGTGGGCTCCACCGCCGGCGCCGAGGCCCTGCAGGGCGCCGAGATCCACCAGGGCATCACCGGCGACGCCACCGCCACGGCCGACCAGACCAGCGGCATCGACCAGACCAGCGAGCCGGCCCCGGCCGACAGCGCGATCGACGTGCCGACCCCGACGCCGTCCGGTGCTCTGGACGGCAACCTGCTCAACGTCAACGTCGACCTCAACGGCGACCTCAACCTCACCGCGCCGATCGACGGGGCGGTCGCGGCCAACGTCAACGCCGCGGCGCCGATCGACGCCGCGGTGTCGGCCAACGTCGGCTCGGTGGACTCCAGCGCGACCGCGATCTCCCAGCAGGCAGCTGTGATCGACCAGAACGTGACCGGCGACGCCACCGCCACCGGCATCCAGGACTCGACGATCAACCAGTAGCTTCCGGATGAGCGTGGTCAGCGGTGGCACCGAGGCGGGTGGGCTCGGGGGCAGTTCGGCCGTTCCGGTCGAGGTTGGGTCCGACGTCCCGGTGCCGGCAGCGGGCTTGCAGTTGCTCGGGCAGGCCGCGGGCTCCGGCTACCGGGTGGCACCGGCCCTGGTGCGCCGGGTCGACGGGCAGATGCTGCAACTGACCGCGCTGCTCTACCGGCTCCTGGAGGCGGTGGACGGCCGGCGCGGTTACGACGAGATCGCCGCGCAGGTCAGCACCGCCTCGGGCCGCTCGATCACCGGTGCCAATGCCCGGATGCTGGTCGAGCAGAAGCTGCGCCCGCTCGGCCTGGTGTGCCGCCCCGACGGCTCGCAACCCGAGCTGCGCAAGGCCAATCCGCTGCTGGCGCTGCGGTTGCGGTGGGTGGTCTCCGATCCGGCGGCGACCCGCCGGATCACCGCGCCGTTCAGCTGGCTGTTCAACCCGCTGGCGGTGGCGGCGGTGCTGCTGGCCTTCGTCGCGGTGTGCAAGTGGGTGCTCTTCGACCGTGGCCTGGCCCTGGCCGCCCACCAGGCCTTCGACCGGCCGGGCCTGCTGCTGGCGGTCTTCGCGATCACGGTGGTCTCGGCCGGCTTCCACGAGTTCGGGCACGCCGCGGCCGCCCGGTACGGCGGTGCCACCCCCGGCGCGATGGGTGCCGGGCTGTACCTGGTGTGGCCGGCGTTCTACACCGACGTCACCGACAGCTACCGGCTCGGCCGGGGTGGCCGGATCCGCACCGACCTGGGTGGGCTGTACTTCAACGCCCTGCTGTCGGTGGCGATGTTCGGGATATGGGCGCTGACCGGCTGGGACGCGGTGCTGCTGGTGATCGGTACCCAGCTGGTGCAGATGGTCCGGCAGCTGCCGCCGCTGGTGCGCTTCGACGGCTACCACCTGCTGGCCGATGTCACCGGGGTGCCCGACCTGTTCCACCGGATCGGGCCGACGCTGCGCGGACTGCTGCCCGGCCACCGGGCCGGGTCGCAGTCCCAGGCGCTCAAGCCGTGGGTCCGGGCGGTGGTGACGCTCTGGGTGCTGCTGGTAGTGCCGCTGCTGGCCCTCACCGTGCTGGTGACGGTGCTCAGCCTGCCGCGCATCCTGGCCACCGCCGCGGCCAGTTTCGGCCGCGAGTTCAGCGCGATGGTCGAACGGTTCGGTGCCTTCGACGTGGTCGGCGGGCTGGTCAAGCTGCTGGCCGTGATCGCCGTCGGGCTGCCCATCCTCGGCATCGGCTACCTGCTGCAGCGCACGGTCCGGCAGCTGGCCGGCACGGTGTGGCGGGCCACCGCTGGCAGGCCCGGCCGCCGCGCGCTGGCCGGCCTGGTCGCGGCGGCGGTGTTGGTCGGGCTGCTGGTGGCCTGGTGGCCCCGGGGCAACTACCGCCCGATTCAGCCCTATGAGCGGGGCACCCTCGGCGAGGTCGTGCCGGCAGCCTGGGCCGGTCGGGCCGTGCCGTCCGGCCTGGCCGAGGGCCGGCAGTCCTCGGCGGTGACGGCCTGGCCGGCGTCGGCGGGCGCGCTGCCCACCGCCGACAAGCCCGTCCTGTCACTGGTGCTGGTACCGCGGACCCCGGCGCCGGACGGTAAGCCCGCACCGACCTGGGTCTTTCCATTCAACCGGCCGGCAGCTCCCGGCGCGGGCGACAACCAGAGCCTGGCGGTTAACACCGCCGACGGCAGCGTCGTCTACGACGTGGCGTTCGCGCTGGTGTGGGCCGATGGCGACACGGTGCTGAACAAGAACGAGGCGTACGCCTTCGCCAGTTGCACCGCCTGCCGGGCGACTGCGATCAGTTTCCAGGTGGTGCTGATCGTGGGCAACGCGCACGTGGTGGTGCCCCAGAACATCTCGGCGGCGGTCAACTACGACTGCCTGGCCTGCGTCACCCAGGCGCTGGCGGTGCAGCTGGTGCTCAGCCTGCCCGGTACCCCGAGCACCGCCGAGGCCGCCGAGGTCGAGGCGCTGTGGCAGCAGATCCAGGCATTCGCCGGCCAGCTGCGCGGGCTGTCGTTCGCCGAGATCCACTCTCGGTTGAGCAGCTACGAGCGTCAGCTGGCCGACGTGGTGGCCAAGTACGCGACCGGCTCCACGGGTAACGGGGCGGTGCCGAGCGCTACGGCCTCCTCGGGCGGCGCTCCGGCGTCGTCCCCGGTGCCGACGGCCGGTGACTCCGGCGCGGCGGGAACGGATGCGGCCGGCAGGTCGGCGGCGGGCACGGTGTCACCGAGCAGCACCGACAGCCCTATCGATGGCGGCTCGGCCTCCGCATCGGACTCGGCGTCGGATCCCCCGACCGCCTCGGCTTCCGAGGCGAGCTCGTCCGCCGTGGCCCCGGAGTCGGGTACGCCGACCTCGACCCCGTAGCGCGATCAGCCCGGGCCGGCCGGCTGCAGCAGCTGGGTGCCGGCGATCGCCCGGGTGAGCGCGTCGCGCCCGATCGGGTCCGCAACCAGCCTGCTGAACTCCGACCAGGGCCGGGCGCTGCCGTTCCCCAGAGCTCGCAGGATCGGCTGCCAGGCCGGCGGGAAGCGATACCGGCGGCCGGTCACCGCGTCGAAGCAGACGGTGCTGCCCGCATCCTCCACCAGGTCGAAGCGCTCCCTCGGCAGCCGGACGACGGCGTCGGCGCGCAGGTCGGAGTAGCCGGCGTGCTCGGGCACGGTGTCGGCGGCGTTCACCTCGGCGGCGAAGGCGCGGTAGCGCGCGTGCACCTCGGCGCGCTGCTCGGCCGACATGGCGGGGTCGAGATTGGGCAGGTGGTTGCCGGCGTACTGCGCCTGCCCGAGCACCGGCCGGTCACCGGCGACGACCAGGCCGAAGCGGGCCGGCTCGCGCCCGACCTCCGAGGACCGGGTCGCTTCGAACGGGAACACCGCGATGCTCTCGAAGCAGTCCCGCAGCTCATCGAAGGCGGCCAGGGCTGCCAGCGCCTCGTCGTAGCTGGTCGAGGGCAGGTCGGGAATCAGGTTTACCCGCAAGCGGATTCCGGCGCGGGCGGCGGTACGGAAGAACGCCTCGTTGTCCGCGCCGGTCGCCGATTTCGAGACCAGGGCCAGCACCCGGTCGGTCATCGTCTCGGCACCGATCACCAGGTATTCGCAACCGGATTCGGCCATCGAGCGCAGGGTCTGCTCGTCGAAGCGGCGGTCGACCATCGCGAACGAGTTCCAGGACACCTCCAGGCCCCGGGCCAGGATCTCCTCGCTCATCCGCCGCGCGAAGGCAGGTGGCAGCGACTCGGTGACGATGGCGAACCGGCGTACGCCGTGCCGGCCGGTCTGGGCCTGCATCTCATCGACCAGCAGCGCGGGCGTGCGGGTGCGGTAGCGCGGGCTGCCGTCGTAGAGCTCGACGAAGTCGCAGTAGGAACACTTTCCCCAGTAGCAGCCGCGGGCCTGCACGATGCCGATCTCGGGATCGTGCAGCCGGGCCAGCAGCGCCTCGTCGTAGCGGCCGAACGGCAGCAGCCCCAGTGGCAGCCCGGCGGCCGGCGGAACGTGCACGACGCCGGCAGCGGTGCATGCCGAGACACCGCCGATCTCCTCAGGTCGCCAGTCGCCGGACAGCGCCTGCCGGATCAGCTCGAGCAGCGGCTTCTCGCCGTCGAAGCGGACGGCGGCGTCGATCTCGGTCACCCCGGTCAGCAGTGTCGCCAGGTCGAGTGGGTCCATCAGGCTGATGGCCGGGCCCCCGAGCACGATCCGGGCCGCCGGGTAGTGCCGGCGCAGCACCCGCGCGAGCACCACCGCCGGTGCCAGCTGCGGACCCATCGGCACCGTGATGCCGACCAGCGCCGCGCCGGGACGGCCGGTGAGTGCCTGGTCGGCGAAGGCGTCGTAGAACCGAGCCTGCGCGCTGCGGCCGAACCGCTCGGAGACCAGTTCGGCGACCGGCAGGTCGACCCGGTAGGCCTCGGCCAGCATGGTGAGCAGCCGCATCGTGTCCGGCGCCGACCCGCCGAAGCGATGCCGGCCCTGCCGGTCGTAGAGGGCGTCCAGCCGGCTGCGCAGCAGCCGGGCCGCGACCGCGGCATCGCTGCCCGCGGCGACCGGCTCGCCGAGCAGCCGGCCGGCACCCACCTCGGCGAGGTGGTCCGAGCGCAGCAGCCGATCGACGAAGCCCTCGTTGAGGTCCAGCTGGTCCACCGACCGGCCCGCCTCGTGCAGCGCGGCCGCCAGCACCGCCAGTGAGGGGTAGTACTGGCCGAAGTTGGTGGTGACCAGCGGCGGGAAGATCAGCGAGACGTCAGGCATCGCGGCGGCTCCGGGCTCGTACCGCAGGGGCCAGCACGGTGTACTGGTAGCCGGCCGGCTCCAGCCCGAGCGCGCGATAGACCCGGTCGGCGCCGTCGGCCGGGTCGGCGACCGCGACCGCCAGCCGGTCCGCTCGTTGGGTGCGTCTCAGCAGCTCGCCGCACAGCGCGGTGGCCAGGCCGCGGCGCCGCCGGTGCTCGGCCGTGACGACCTCCTGGAACCGGTCCAGCCGGGCGTCACCGACCAGGCCGCCGGCGGCGACGATCCGGTCGGTGTCGAGTGCCACCAGCCAGCGGCAGCCGCCGCCGAGCGCGCGGTACTGCCCGTAGCGCCAGCGGGTCCAGGCCTCGTCGGTGGCCGTCTCGCGGGCGGCGAAGCGGACCAGGTCGTCCCACTGCTGGTCGGTGGCCACCTCGGCGAGCCGGGCAGGCAGGCGGGGGACGGCGGCGTCGGCGGGGTCGACGGGGTCGGCGGTCGGGGCGGTGCCGGCGAGCACCAGGTGCTCGATCAGCGTGAGCTCCGGCAGTTCGGGCCAGAGGTAGCGGTCGGGCTGCTCCCACTGCACTACCGCGGGCCGCGCTGTTCCGAACGTGGCGGCAGCGCGGTCGAGCCAGGCCGGCAGCTCGTCCCGCGCCGGTGGTTCGTCGAGGATCAGGTAATTGCCGAAGACGTACTCCGGCCGCTCGGGGGTGCGGCAGACGGTGTAACCGTCCGCCGCCTCGTACCGCGACGCCGGCGCCTGCGCCAGCCGGTCCGTCTGCCGCGCCAGGGTGCGACGGTCAGGCGATGGCACGACGGATGCCCATGCTCACGGTGAACCGGCCCGGCGTGCCCGACGTCCACGGCAGCACCGCGTGCTGGTAGCCGGTGGCGATCGGGATGATCGCCAGCCGGTTGAACCGTGGCTGCACCGGCATCGCCGGGTCGCTGCCGGTGACCAGTTCCAGGCACCCGCCGTCGCCCGGCTGCCAGGCGCGGTCGAGGTAGAGGTTGGCCGCCAGCACCCGGTCGGTGAAGGTGTCGTCATGGCGCCGGATGAAATCACCCCGGTGGTAACGGGTGATCTCCAACGTCGGCACGTCGTGCAGCGGCACTCCGATGGCATTGCCGAGCCACTGGCACAGCGCGCCACTGCCCGCCAGGGTGAGCAGTTCGACCAGCGCGCGCTGGCCGGGCTCGCCGGCCAGCGCGGCCATCGGCCGGGCGATGTCGTGACGGAAGAATCGCTCGGCGGGATCGGCGGATTCCCACTCCTGGCGCGCCACCTCGTAGGAGACCTGGTCGGTGGCGAAGGCGTGCGCGTGCTCCCAGGACGTGATGCGGCCGATCGCCGCCGCGACCTCGACGGCGCGTTCGGGAAGGAGGAAGGGTTCCAGCACGAACGGTGCGCCCGCCGGGTCGGCGAACCAGCCGCGCAGCGCCCGCGCGGTGGCCGGCTCCAGCACGCTCTCGTCCAGCCAGCCGTGCAGCCGGTCCCGGGCATAGGCCTGGGCGATGACGGCGTCAAGCATCGCAACCTCCTGCGTAGTGTTCCAGCGGCAGCACGCAGCCGAAGGCCGGAGGATGCTCCGGCAGCGCCGGGTCCAGCAGCGAGCCACCGTGCAACCGGCCCAACGGCACGGCCGGTACCTGCCGCAGGGCGGCGGCGGTCACCGCGTGCCAGGCCGGGCCGTCCTCCGGGCCGGCGAGCGCGCCGGCCAGCGCCTCACGCAGCGGGGCCAACGCGGCAGCCGAGCGGGTCGAGGCCGGGTAGCTCAGCGCTGCCGAGCGGGCCAGCGTGATCGGGATCGACAGCCGCGGTCCGGCATAACCGTTGGCCAGTACCAGGGCGAGGTCGAAGGCGCCGGTGGAGGTGCGCGAGTGCAGCTCGCCGAGCGACACTCGGCTGGGTCGCGCGGTGCAGCCGAGGGAACTCAGCCCAGCGCACAGCGACCGAACGATCGTCGCGTTCGGCCAGAAGTCGGCGTAGAGCAGCTCGGTCCCGCCGCCGACCAGCGCCGGTTCGGCCGGCTCGGGTACATCCTCGGCCACCGCGAGCAGCCCGGCCAGCGCGGGTTCGGCGGCCAGCCGGTCGCGCAGGGTGCGGCGGCCCTGCACCAGCGCGCGGCGGCCGGGCAGGCTCGGGCCGATCAGCAGCAGCGCGAAGAGATCCAGCTGGTACGGCCGGAACCGGGAATCGGATCGGCAGTCCCGGGCGATCTCGAAGCTGGTCGGCGCGGTGGCCTGCAGCTCGCCCCGCTCGAAGGCCGCGATCGCGTCCGGCCCGGTGTACTCCACGAACTCGACGGTGTCCGGCACCGGATCGGCCGGGTCGGTGCCGTGGTCGGCCGGCAGGGCCTTGACCGAGTCGAGCAGCCGGCGCACCAGGTAGGGCGGCAACGCGGTCTCGATCCGGACGCGGCACCCCTCGACGCTGACCCGGTCGTCGACCCGGTCGCCGGGCCGGTCGTCGAGCAATCCCCGCAGTGGCGCCAGGCTTGCCAGCGCCCGGCCGGCCAGCACCGCGGCGCGTCGCGCGTCCTCGGCGTCCCGACTGCGCAGCCGCAGGCCGTCCGGATCGGTCTGGAAAGTGGCGAGGCCGTGCCGATAGTTGCCGCAGCCGGTCAGCAGCGGACGGCTGCGGTGCCGGGCCCGCTGCAGCCGGCCGACCTCCAGCTGGGTGCGCATCGCACCGACCGGTTCGAGCTGGATGCGCAGCCGGCTCATCCGCTCACCAGCTCGCGCCGGGTGATCCGCAGGCTGCGCAGGTTGCAGGTCAGCTGGGCGGCCAGGCTCGGGGCGTCCTCGCCGAGCAGCACGTGGATCAGGTCGCGGGCCAGCATGGCGGCGACCAACGAGTTGGTGGGGCCGAAGGAGTAGGCCAGCGGTTGGCCGCCGAGCCCGGCCGGCACGCGCAGCGACTGCGCCCAGGCCGAGTACGACGGGCCGTCCGGCAGCACGATCGGTCCCCACGACACCTCGTCCAAGCCTGCGGTGGCGATGGCGAACACCGCGCCGTGCTCGGCGGCGTACCCGCTGAGCAGTTGGCCCACGTCCTGAGGGGTGTCGGCGCAGCACAGCACTACCGACGGGCTGAACTCATCGAGCACCGCGGTGTCGGCCGCGCTCCGGATCGCTGCGGCCAGCGTGTCCACCCGGACGTCCGGGTCGACTGCCCGCAGCGCCGCGCTGGCTGCCGCGACCTTGGGGCGTCCCTCATCGGCACGGGTGTAGAGGTACTGCCGGTTCAGGTTCGTGCGCGAGACCGCGTCGTCGTCCACCAGTAGCAACTGCCGGATGCCGTTGGCGGGGGGGTGGGGGGGCCCCACCCCCCCCCGCCCCCCCCACCCCACCCCCCCCCCCCC
>JAVEEO010000005.1 GCA_030840415.1 Pseudonocardiales bacterium
TCAGGAATGAGTACGGTGCCGGGCACGGACGTGCCCGCACTCCCTCGTTCGCCGACGAGATGCTGACTCGGGCATTGGACCGACGGGTTGGATATTTCGCCATGGGCCGGCCGTCCTCGTTCATTAACGACCTGATCGTTGAACAGCAGTCGTTCCGCTCGGGTGTGCTTCGCGCTCGTTTAGCCGCCGCAAACCTACCCTTATTGGAGCCTCGACACCAGCGCAGTATTGGCATCGCAGTCGGGCAGAGTGGTATGCGAGGTACGTTCGTCGTGCGCTGGGACGGATTAGATCCATGTCTCGAATCGGCCTCGGACTTGCATTTGGACTATGGTTCAGCCCCGAAGACCGCTTGACGCTGGACCCGTTTTCGGTTCGATCCGCATTAGCTGTACTCGATCCAATCCCGGATGCCGGTCCCGATCTGTCAGATATGGTAAATCGTATTGCGACTGGTCGCGCTCCGGGCGGACTTACGGGCATGTGGTCGGAAGATGCCGCTGCGTCGATGACCGTGTCCGGTCGAATTGCATTCCGTCCAGTCGAGGAGAGAGCCGCACTCGTCAAGCTTGCCGCGCTTATCGATCCAGGACCCTACTGACGACCCGGAGGCCGTACACCCCGTTCCACTACGCCTACCGCACAACGTGGAACCCCGTATCGAGGTGGGATTCCGTTATGGAGCGAGTCAGGCACGTGTAGGATCATCATCTGATGTCAGGATTGATGCGGAGGCCGAGATGCGGACCACGGTGGCACTGGACGACGAGTTGGTCGACGAGGCGCGGCGGCTGACCGGCACCACCGAGAAGAGCGCACTGTTGAGGCAGGCGCTGCGGGCATTGATCGAACGCGAGAGCGCCGCCCGGCTTGCCCGACTCGGTGGCACCGACTCCGAGGTGCGCCCGATACCCCGCCGCCGCTCGACCGTTCGATGATTCTGGCCGACACCTCGGTCTGGATCGAGCATCTGCGTCGCGGCGAACCGACCTTGAGCGCGCTGCTGATGAACGGGCAGGTACTCGGACATCCAGCGGTGGTCGGTGAACTCGGCTTGGGAACGCTGGCAGATCGGGACGAGGTGCTGGGCCTGCTCGGCAACCTTCCGCAGGCGGTTGCGGCTACGCACGCCGAGGTGATGGCATTCGTCGCTCGGCATGGGCTGTTCGGACTCGGCATCGGCTATCTGGACGCGCATCTGCTCGCTACCACCGCGCTGACCCGGGAGGCCGCTCTCTGGACCCGCGACAAACGGTTGGCTACCGCCGCGCGGACCCTGGGGCTCGCGGCCCCCTGAGTGCGCGGACCGGCCGACTGCTTCCCGCAGTCGCCAGGACGGACCGGGTCAAGTCGTCCTTTCTGCCCTAGAGTGGCAGGAGGTGAACACCCACCGGCATGCTCTTTGTTGACTTATGTTGGTAACCGATGAATCCTGACCGAGTCATGCGCATCAGCGACACGCCACACCGGCCCAGGACGGTTTCGATGCTCGCTCGCCAGCGTCAGTCCCGAATCCTCGAAGAGGTGCGCCGGGCCGGTGGGGTGCGGGTCTCCGAGCTGACCATCCTGCTGGGGGTCTCGGACATGACCATCCGGCGCGACCTGGACCAACTCTCGGCCGCCGGCGCGATCCAGAAGGTGCACGGCGGAGCAGTCCTGGGCAGCCATGTCAGCGAGGAGCCCGGCTTCGAGGCCAAGAGCGGCCTGGCCCAGCCCGCCAAGCAGGCGATCGCCGCCCGGGCAGCCCGGCTGATCGCCCCCGGCACCGCCATCGCGCTGTCGGCCGGCACCACTACCTGGGCGCTGGGTCGGCACGTCGCCTCGATCCCGGAACTCACCGTGGTGACCAACTCGACCGCGGTGGCCGACACCATCGCCACCGCCGAGGCCAGCAAGCAGACCGTGATCCTGACCGGCGGGGTCCGCACCCCGAGCGCGGCCCTGGTCGGGCCGGTCGCCGATGCCACCATCCGGTCGCTGCACTTCGACCAGCTG
The DNA here is from genome assembly GCA_030840415.1 of Pseudonocardiales bacterium. GTDB lineage: Bacteria > Actinomycetota > Actinomycetes > Mycobacteriales > Jatrophihabitantaceae > Jatrophihabitans_A. The sequence goes on from JAVEEO010000005.1 coordinate 1,996, forward strand.
TTCCTCGGCGCGCACGGGGTGGATGCCGTCGCCGGCTTCACCACCCCCAACCTGGCCGAGGCCCAGACCAACCGTTGCATGATCGAGCGGGCCCGGATGGTGATCGTGATGGCCGACTCGTCGAAGTGGGGTGAGGTCGGCCTGGCCGACTTCGGCTCGCTGTCCATCGCGGACATCCTGATCACCGATGACGGCCTGGCCCGCGAGGCGCGGACGGTGCTGACCGAGGCGGTCGGCGAACTGATCGTGGTGCCGGCCGGCGCCGATGGCAGCAGGGACGGCAACCGCACATGACCTATCGGCAGCACCACACCCTCGCCGACGGCCGCGACCTCTTCTACTACGACCTGGACCCGGGGTCCGACCGCTCAGCCACGGACCAGCGGGAGCTGCCCGAGACCGCCACCTCGTCCCAGATCCGCTGGGATCCGCTCTTCCAGGAGTGGGCGGTGATCGCCGGGCACCGGCAGTCGCGCACCTACAAGCCGCCGGTCGACCTGTGCCCGCTGTGTCCGAGCAGGGACGGCAAGGCGACCGAGATTCCGGCGCCGGACTACGACGTGGCGGTGTTCGAGAACCGGTTTCCCTCGCTGGCCACCGAGGCCGCCGAAGCCGTGCCGACGGTCGGGGCGTTTCCCTTCCGGTCCGGGCCCGGCACCGGGCGCTGCGAGGTGGTGTGCTTCACCAGCGACCACGACACCTCCTTCGCCCAGCTCAGCCCGCGGCACGCCCGGACGGTGATCGACGCGCTGGCCGACCGGACCACCGAGCTGAGCCGGCTGCCCGGGGTGGAGTACGTCTTCTGCTTCGAGAACCGGGGCGAGGAGATCGGCGTGACGCTGTCCCACCCGCACGGCCAGATCTACGGCTACCCGTTCGTGCCGCCGCGGATGCTGCGGGCCGCCGAGGCTGCCGCCGCTTACCGCGACGAGCACTCCGCCTGCCTGCGCTGCGAATTGCTGCGCCAGGAGGTCGAGGCCGGCGACCGGGTGATCAGCCGCAGCGAGCACTGGACGGCGCTGGTGCCGTTCGCGGCCCGCTGGCCCTACGAGGCCAGGTTGATCGCCAACCGGCACGTGGCCAGCCTGGCCGAGCTGACCGACGACGAGCGCACCGACCTGGCCGGCAGCTACCTGGACCTGCTGCGGCGCTTCGACCGGCTTTTCGACACCCCGACCCCCTACATCGCAGGTTGGCACCAGGCACCGGTGCGCCAGTACGCCGACAGCTGGCACCTGGGGTGCGAGGTGTTCACCATCCGGCGGGCGGCGGGCAAGCTGAAGTACCTGGCAGGCTCGGAGTCCGGGGCCGCGGTGTGGATCAACGACATCACCCCCGAGAACGCCGCCGCCCGACTACGCGGCGACTGACCCGAGCCGACTTGGACTCGGTCGGCTCGTTCTGCGCACCGGCCGGGTGCGCCTTGCCGCCGGCCGGATGCGACTTCGTACCGGCCGGATGCGTCTTCGCGGCGGCCGGGTCCGGCTTCGGGGTGGCAGGATCGGCCGTCGGCCCGGCCTGGTCCGCCTTCGAGCCGGCCCGCTTCGACCCGGCTCGCCGCGACTTCGACCCGGTCGCCTCCGCTGCCTCGACCTGGCCGTCGCCGGCTGCGGGGTGGTCCTGCGCGACCTCGGTCCCGGCCGGCGGCGCCTCCCGGCTGTAGCGCTCCAGGCTGACCGCCTCCTGGGCGGCCAGCCGCAACTGGGCAAGCAGCTCGCCGTACATCACGGTGCCGACCGCCACGATGTGTGCCGCCTCGGCCCGCGGCGCCTCGACCGGGATGTGGTCCATCTCGACCTCGGCGACCGCGCGGGCCGCGTCCGCCCAGGGTCGCAGGCTCTCGGCATCCACCGGCTCGCCCTCGCCGTGCAGCACGTCCAGCACCCGGGCCAGCGAGTCGACCAGCGGGGAATCCTCGGTCAGCGTCCAGTCCAGGTCGGCCAGCAGCTTCTGGGCCAGCTCCGCGCCGCTCTCCGACGGCGCGGCCGAGCCTTTGAACCCTGCCACCGCGGTCTGGGTGACCCCGAGCAGGTCCAGCAGCGGAATCTCCTCGTCGTCCACCGCGGCCAGCACGGTGCCCACCGTGGCGACCGGCAGGTCGGCGATGTCGCGCAGCGCCCGGATCAGCCGCAGCCGCTCCAGGTGCGCGTCGCTGTACTCGGCCTGGGTTCGCGAGATCGGCGTTCCCGGCGCGAGCAGTCCCTCGCGCAGATAGAACTTGATCGTCGCGACCGGCAGGCCGCTGCGCTGGGCAAGCTCGGAAATTCGCATGCGTGGTTCCTTTGCGAAAGCTAGATAGCTACGCTATCCTAATTGGGTAGTTCCACTATCTAGGGAGTCAGCCATGGCCGGAGTCATCGTCGAGACCACCACCGCCGATCACGACGCCGATGTCGTGGTCTTCCTGATCGGCATGCGGATCAACCGGTGGCGCAGCGTTCGGCACTGGGTTCCGGTGGTCTTCGCCTTCCTGCCGATGATCCGGGAGTTGCTGGCCGATCCGGACTCGGGCTGCCGCTCGGTGCGCACCTACT
>JAVEEO010000032.1 GCA_030840415.1 Pseudonocardiales bacterium
GCCGGTTTGACCTCGGCAGGGGTCGATCCGTACCGTTGAACTCTCGTGTGCCGTCTCTTTTCCGGCGGCTACTTCCTGTGCCGTTCCACCAATGTCACGACCGGTTTCGGGCGAGGCGTTGTCCAACCCAGCCGAGTGCGCTAGCAAGCTGCGCACCAGGCGCATGATTGTGATGGAGCCAGACCGTGAGCAAGCGGACCTTCCAGCCGAACAACCGCCGCCGGGCCAAGACCCACGGCTTCCGTCTGCGAATGCGGACTCGTGCCGGACGCGCCATCCTGCAGGCCCGCCGGCGCAAGGGCCGCGGCGAACTGTCGGCCTGAGCCGGTCAGTTCGGTGTTGCCTGCCGCGCATCGCCTACGGTCTGGCGCCGATTTCACCTCGGTTACCAAGCGCGGCCGGCGGGTGCGCTCCGGATCGGTGGTGGTGTACCTGCTTGCTGAGCCGGCTGAAGACTCCGGCGCCAGCCAGGTCGGGTTGGTGGTCGGAAAGGCGGTGGGCGCCAGCGTGATCCGGCACCAGGTCTCACGCCGGTTACGTGCCCAACTCCATGACCGGTTGGACCGCATTCCGAGTGGAGCCAGGCTGGTGGTGCGCGCCCTTCCCGAGACCTCGACGGCGTCCTCGGCTGTGCTTGGCCGCGACCTGAGCAGGGCTCTGGACAAGCTGGCCGCTCCCCCCGGTCGCCACTCACGCGTCACAGCCGACGCGCCCACGAGCAAGGGACGGAGCGGATCCAGTCGATGACGGACCGTCCTGGACCCGCGGCTCGCGCGGCCATCACAGCGATCGCCTGTTACCAGGGCGCCTGGAGCTCCCGCCGGCCCTCGGCCTGCCGGTTCACGCCTAGTTGCAGCGCCTACACCGCGACCGCTATCTACCGGTTTGGGCTGATCCGTGGCCTCCTGCTGGGCCTCCGGCGCATTGGCCGGTGTCAGCCATTTCGGCCCGGTGGTTACGACCCGGTGCCACCGCTGACCGAACTCGAGCAGACCCCGCACGAGCCGTCGCCGCAACAGGGAACCGGCCACGGTAGCGACTCGTCGGATGAGAAGACTCTCCTAGAACAGGCTGGTTGATGCTGGATTTCCTCTACACCTCGATCTCGTGGGTGCTACTGCGCTGGTACCAGCTGTTCACCTGGCTCGGCATGGGCCAGAAGAGCGGCCTGACCTGGGCGCTGTCGATCATCATGCTGGTGGTGACGGCCCGGCTGCTGCTGTTTCGGTTCTTCGTCAAGCAGGTGCACTACCAGCGCCGCATGCAGGAGATGCAGCCCAAGATCAAGAAGCTGCAGGAGAAGCACAAGGGCGACAAGGCCACCCTGCAGCGCGAGATGATGGCGTTGCAACAGGCCGAGGGCTTCAACCCGATCTCGGGCTGCCTGCCGATGCTGCTGCAGATCCCGATCTTCATCTCGCTGTTCCACGTGCTCAAGCACATGTCGAACTCGGTCGGGCTGCCACCCGGTTCGCGGGGCCTGACGCTGTACAGCTTCACCGAGCAGCAGACCCACGACGCCGCCACCGCCAAGCTCTTCAACGCCCCACTGGCCGCCTCGCTGCGCGAGTCCGCGGAGAAGATCCACCTGCTCGGTGGCCATGTCGCCACCACCCGCACCGTGACCCTGACGCTGGTGCTGGTCAGCGCGCTGGCCACCTACCTCACCCAGCGGGCGGTGATCCGGAACCAGACCACCCCGCCGGAGGGTCAGGCCGCGATGATCCAGCGGCTGATGCTGGTCGGCATCCCGGTCTCGGTGATCGTGTCCGGCTTCATCTTCCCGCTCGGCGTGCTGCTGTACTGGTTCACCAGCAACCTGTGGACGCTCGGTCAGCAGTACTACATCTTCCGGTTCCACCCGCACACCCCGGCCACGGCTGCTGCCGGTGCTGCCGGGAGCGCGGTGAGCCCGGCCAGCAAGGCGCTGGCCCCCAAGGTCGGTCAGAAGCCGGTCAACCCCAAGGGCAACCGGCCCGGCACCGCGCCCCGCTCGCTCGGGCGCGACGGCAGCCCGGCCGGCGGTGCCACCGCGATGCAGGGCTCAGCCGGCAAGGCGTCGGCCAACGGCAGCGGGGCGCGGGTCGATCTGTCCAAGGCCGATCTGTCCAGGGGCGAGCTGTCCAAGGGTGACCCGGCCGACCACCCGGGCGACGGGGCAGCGGCCGGTACCGCCGCCGGCCGTGGTCCGCGGCCTGCCGGCAACCGACCCGGGAACAAGCGGTCACCGAGCAAGAAACGCCGGTAATCCGCCGGCCCCTGATCTGCCTCGCCCTCATCCGGCCGGCACTGCTTCATCCGCACCCTCCCTGATCCACCCCGTTTGATCGTCCGTTCGTTCCGCACCGTCCGGATCCGACGTCCGCACCTGCGCAAGTGAGAAAGAACAAGGGATTTGTGATGACTGAGACCGCTTCGCCCGACACCGACGCCGCCAGCGCGCCCGATACCGAGGACCAGGACGCCCAGCCGTTGCTGGTGCAGGAAGGCGATATCGCCGCCGACTACCTCGAGCGGCTGCTCGACATCGTCGACTACGACGGCGACATCGACCTCGACGTCGAGAACGGCCGGGCCATGGTGGCCATCGTGGGTTCGGACCTCCAGCCGCTGATCGGCCCGGCAGGTGCCACTCTGGATGCCCTGCAGGAGCTGACCCGGCTCGCGGTGCAGCAGCAGACCGGCGTTCGGAGCCGTCTGATGCTGGATGTGTCGGGCCACCGGCGGGCGCGCCGTGAGGAGCTGACCGCGCTGGCCCAGCAGACCGCGGCCCAGGTCGTGAGTTCTGGCGAGCCCGTTCGGCTGTCTCCGATGAACCCGTTCGAGCGCAAGGTGGTGCACGACGCCATCTCCGCCACAGACGGGGTGGTCAGCGAGTCCGAGGGTGAGGAGCCGAACCGGCGGGTTGTGGTCCTGCCCGCGACGTGACCGGCGGCGGTCCCGCGGCGCCCCGGCTGAACGGTTCCGATCCCGACGCTCCGGTGGCGCCCCCGCCTCCCGAGGTGGTCGGGCAACGCTTCGGTGGAGACGGTGCCGAACTGCTGGTGCGCTACGCCGGGTGGCTGGCCGGCGCCGGCACGGTGCGGGGCCTGCTCGGCCCGCGTGAGGTCCCGAGATTGTGGGACCGCCACCTGCTGAACTCGGTGGCCCTCGCCGAGCTGCTTCCCCAGGGTGCCCGGCTGGTGGACATCGGTACCGGTGCCGGCCTGCCGGGCCTCACGGTTGCCTGCGTGCGTCCGGATCTG
>JAVEEO010000077.1 GCA_030840415.1 Pseudonocardiales bacterium
CCAGGAACGCTATGCCGGCCAGGTCGGCGACGACCAGGGTGGCCGCGATTGTGGTCGCCCCCGGACCGCCGCGTGCCAGCAGCACCGGCAGGTCCCGGCTGCTCGCCTTCGGAATGCCGCTGCCGGCGCCGAAGCGTTCGATCTCGGCCGCGGTCATGCCGACCTTGAGTCGGCCACCGTCGAGGCAGACGGTGGCCGGGACGGCACCGCCGGCCCGGACCGCCTGTTCCACTGCGGTGGCGGTCTCGACGTTGGCCGGGTACGCCAGGCCATGGGTGATCAGGTTGGACTCCAGGGCCACCACCGGCCGGCCGGCGTCCAGCGCGTCGGCCACCTCGGCGGAGATGTCCAGCAATTCATGCGTCATTCGGTCTCTGCCTCCGCGCATCAGTAGTTGGGCACCTTGTGCAGCAGTTGCTTGCGGTTGACGATCTCGGGCAGGTACACCCGCTCGTGCCAGGCCTCCTGCTCCACCGGCTCCAGGGCGATCGAGATGACGCCCTCATCGCAGTCGAACGCATTGCGGACCGCGGCGGTGAGCGCCGACACCAGCCGGCCCTGCTGCTCGTCGGTAAGGGGCACCGGGAAGTGCTTGATGTTGACGTGTGGCATGACGGTCTCCGATGGGGCTCGTGCTGGTAGGTGGATCGCTGTCACCAGCTCGTCAATGGCGGGGTCCTTCAAGGTGCTGTAGTGGTCGGCCGACAGGTCCAGAACCGTCGCGCGGCCGGGGCGGTACCAGTCGCTGTCCTCGAGAAAGGACGGGCTGTCACCCCTGGCCCGGATCACCGTGACCGGGGCATCGAGCCGGCGCTGGTCCAGTTCCGCAGCGGAATAGCGGAATCGGTAGGTCTGAGCCACCACCGCGGCGATCCGCTGGATCAGGTCACGGTCCAGGGCCGGGTACTGGCCATGGACGAAGGTCGCGAAGCTCTCGGGATCGGTACCGACCCGAAGGCATTCGGCCAGCGCCTCGCCGGTGATGGTGCCGGCGAACACGGAGAACAGGATTGTCTGATACACCGGGTCGGCCAGATCGGCGGTAGCCGGCGCGGGCAGGTCGCCAGGCCCCACCCGTGGCGAGCCGGGCGCGATCAGCACCAGTTCGCGGACCTGCTCGCCGGCCTGTTCCAGCTGGTAGGCGGTTTCGAATGCCACCCGGGCGCCGAAGGAGTACCCCCACAGGCTGTACGGTCCGTCCGGCTGCACTCGTTTGATCGCCGCGACATCCTCGGCTGCCATCCGCGACAGGGATGGGTAGGGCCGTTCGCCGGGATTGATGCCATGCGCCTGGATACCGTAGAACGGTCGACCGGCGCCGGCCCGCTCTGCCAGCAGTCGCAGGTTCATGGTGAAACCGCCCAGCCCCGGCCAGCAGAAGATCGGTGGCCGACCGTCCGCGCCGGCCAGCCGGACCAGCCGCGACACCGAGGTGGTGCGGTCGGCGACGCTGGCGGCAAGTTGCTCGATGGTCGGGCTCTCGAAGATGACCTGCAGCGGCAGGGCGCTGCCGGTGATCCGGTTGATCCGGTTGACCAGCGCCACCGCGATCAGGGAGTTGCCACCGATCTCGAAGAAGTCCTCTTTGATCGACACGGCGTCCAGTCGCAGCTCCTGCCGCCAGATATCTGCCACCAGGTGCTCGACCGCGGTGCGCGGTTCGATCACCGGGCGTCCCGCCAGGCCGTCCGGTTGGCCGGCCAGCGCGGCCAGCGAGGTGACATCGACCTTTCCGTTGGCAGTCAGCGGCAGCTCGTCCAGCACCAGCACCCGGTTCGGCAACATGAAATCGGGCAGCACGGTGGCCAGGTCGTCCTTGATCAGCTCTGCCGGACCCTTCATGTGCACGACGTCCTCGCCCATGCCCTCGCTGGCCAACTGTTCGGCGCTGACCCGGCCGCCGACGAAGAAGTAGGACGGACCGCTCGCTGCCCCGGCCCGAGCGAGGATGTCGGTGATCCGGCGAGCCGAGGGCAGGTCGTTGCCGCTGTGCGAGCTGTAGCCGGAGGACATCAGCCCGATACCCAGGCGATTGAACTGCAGCCGCTGCAGGGCCCGGCCCAGGCGGATGTAGCTCAGCCAGCTCGGGCCGTCCCCACCCAGTACGGTGATCGCGAAGCTGGCCCGGTCATATACCTGCTGGTTGATGGCGATCACATGCTTGCGCAGCACCAACTCCTCCGAGACCGGGACGAGTGTGCCGTCGCGGTATTCGTACTGGCCGGCTGGCAGGTCGGCTATCCGGCCGGGGTGGGCCTGTAGGTAGAACCGCAGCGAGTCCGCCCAGCCGGTCTCGGCCCAGCCCCGGATCGAGAAGCTGCCGAGGTATTCGTCCTCCGGTGAGCAGTCAAGCAGTTCGGGGATGCCGGCCAGCCGGCCGAGCTCGAAGACGGCCAGCCCGTATTCCGGCAACACCTCGTCGAACAGGCCCAGCATGTGGCCGGCCTCCATCTCGAGGACTTCGCTGACGTTGTTGCGGTAGACCGGTTCGATGGCCCGACGTTTGCCCAGGAAGTGCAGCCGGAAGCAGGGCTCGCTCGACGCCGGCCGGCTGCTGATCGCGATGAGTTCGTGCCGGACCGGGTGGTAGTAGTAGCAGCCCGCAGGCAGGCCCGCGACGCCGGCCAGCTCCAGGTACAGCTGGGTTGCGTACAGCGAACCGGGCGATGCGTAGCCGTACTTGGGCAACAACCGCTCGGCGCTCTCGAACTGCCCGAAATTGCGCAGGAGCGCTCCCAGTTCGGGCAGGCTGAGCTGGTCCGGCGGTCGGGGTGCGACGATCATTCCCGTCCGGTCGAGCAGCTCCAGCAGATCGGCCCGGCGCACTTCACCGCCATCGTAGAACCGGTAGGTCTTGCGGGCGAAAACGCGCCTGCGCTGGGCGGTGCTGGCCTGCCGGCCGGGCAGCGGGACCGTCCACCGACCGGCCAGCTCCGCTGCTTCCCGGCAGCCGGCGTTGGACAGCTGGGCCCTCACCTGCAGCCTGCTCGCCTTGGACTGGTGGTGCGCGCCCGCGTTGCCCTGGTCCATCAGAGCCGCCTCGCGAGGATTGAGCTGGACGAACGCGCTCAGGCGCTGCGCGCCGGTCCGGGCATCGTCGTGCAGTACCACGGCGGCGTTGCGCACCCAGGTATGTGCCTCGATGGCAACCCGGATCTCGTCCAGCTCGATCCGGTACCCGCGCAGCTTGACCTGGTTGTCGACCCGGCCGAGGAAGTACACGTTCCCGTCGGCCGTCCAGTGCCCGAGGTCGCCGGAGCGGTACAGTTTCGGCGACCCGGTGTCAGTGGCGAACGGGTTCGGTACGAAGCGCTGGTCGGTCAGGTCCGGCCGGTTGAGGTAGCCACGGGCAACCTGCGCCCCGCCCAGATAGATCTCGCCGCACTGGCCTACCGGCACCGGGCGCAGCTGACCGTCCAGCACGTAGAGCTGGGTGTTGTGCACCGGGCGGCCGATCGGAACGGCTTTCGCGCCGCTGGCCAGGCTCGCCGCGTCCACCGTGAATGCGCTGCTGTTGATGGTGCATTCGGTGGGGCCGTAGAGGTTGGTCAGCCGGGACGCCGGCAATGCCTGCAGGCAGCTGGCGGCTAGTTTGGTCGACAGCGCCTCGCCGCCGCTGAAGAGCAGCCGCAGAGAGTCACAATCGGCGAACTCCGGGCAGTCCACCAGCGCCTGCAGCAGGGTGGGGACGCATTGCAGAACGCTGACCCGGTGCCGCTGCACCAGTTCGATCAATTGGTTCGGATCGCGGTAGCTGCCGGCCGTAGCCATCGCCACCCGGCTGCCGTTGGCACAGGCCAGGATTTCCCACTGCGCGGCGTCAAAACTCATCGGTGTCTTCTGCGCCACGCAATGGCCGACGCCGACCTGGCAGGCATCCCGCAACCAGGTCAGTTGATTGACCACGTTGCGGTGCTCGATCAGCACTCCCTTGGGCTTGCCGGTGCTGCCGGAGGTGTAGATGACGTAGGCGAGGTGGTCCGGCGCGGGCAGCGGTCCATCGGTGTCAGGCCATTGCCGCGCATCGGAGACGGTCAGTACCCGGGTACCGGCCGGGCTCAGCTCGGCCAGCCGGGCGGCCAGCTCCGGCTGGGTCAGTACGACGCGCACCCCACTGTCGGCGATCATGTAACGGAGCCGCTCCTCCGGATACTCCGGTGACAGTGGCAGGTAGGCGCCGCCGGCGAACAGCACGCCCCAGGTGCCGACGACGAGGTCGATGGACGGTTGCAGGAACATGCCGACCGGCTCCTCGGTCGCCAAGCCCTGCCCGCGCAGGCAACCGGCCACCCGGCGGCTCTGTTCGACCAGCGCGCGGAAGCTGAGCCGGTCGTCGTCGGTCGTGACCGCCTCCTCCTCCGGCCGCTCGGCAGCGGCGGCCAGCAGCAGGCCGGGTAGCGAGCCGATGGGTGGCCGAGCGGTAGAGGTGTCGTCGAAGCCGTGCAGGACGGGTTTCTGCTGGTCTTCTGCGAGCACGGAAGTACCCACCTCGTTTCGAATGAGCCTGCGTGGGGCGGCTACGCAGGTGTCGCGTGATCTGATCGAGGCGGGGGCAACAGCGTTGCTGGACAACGCTCATCGCCGCGGGCCTCGGTGTGTCGTACGGCCGGGCAGAAGCACGAATTCTTTCTGCGTACCGAGACACGCTCGGACGCGCTCAGCCGGGCGAGCCGGGACTGCTCGGGTGAGCATCGCCACGGGCATGCCGGTCGGCGGGAGTGGTGCCCTAGACGTGACAGGGCGATGGGCACCTTCGCGGGTCGTGATGGTGCACCCGACTCGCGAGATTGACTGCGGACTTCTTCATAGTTGCATAGGACCTAAAAGGAAGCAATCACTTAAATTAGACAAATGCTCTGGATTGGAAACATGTTGAATCGTGCGCGATGAAATCGAGCCGCCGACCGAGTAGCCGCAAGATCGAGGCGCCAGGGACCGAGGCGCCAGGGACCGAGCTGTCAGGGACCGAGGTGTCAGGGACCGAGCTGTCAGGGATCGAGGTGCTGCGGGATTAGCCGATCGAGCCGATGGTGGCTTCCGGGCGATCGAGGACCGGCCGGGACAGCAGCCGCCGCCGGGCGGCGATCAGTATCAGTCCCGCCACTGCTGCAGCGGTGATGAGCGCGAAGGACCAACGAAACCGGAGGTATGAGGCGGAGTTGCCCAGCACCAGCGTCAGCAGCGCCACCGTGAGCGCGCCGGACAGGTACTGCGACGTGGTGAGCAGGGCTCCGGAGGTGCTCTGGTGCTCGGGTGGCACGTCATGGGTGCCGATGATGAACATGGAGGTGTAGATCACCCCGTGGCCGAAACCACTCAGCAGCAGCCCGGGCAGCAGGGCGAGGGCGTACGAGCCGCTGTGCAGGGTGACCACCAGCCAACCGAGACCGATCGCGGCAACCCCGAAGCCACCCATCAGGACGACCGCGGGTTCCCACCGGCGGACCGCCCGGCCGGCCGTGGTGCTGCCGACGGTGACCATGACCGCCAATGGTAGGAAGGCGAAACCAGCCTCCAGGGGGCTGTAGCCCTTTCTTGCTTGGAGCAGCAGGGTCAAAAGGTAGAATTCTGATCCCACGCTGGCCATGTAGAACGCGGTGGCCCCCGCACCGACCCGCAGCGAGCGGACCCCCCGAAGTACCGGTTCGATCAGCACGTTGGCCGAACGTTTTTCGTTGCGCAGGAAACCGGCGAGGAGCAGTGCGGCCAGCAGGTAGCAGCTCACCGTGCCGGTGGCGGTCCAGCCATCGCTGGCGCTGAGGGTCAGGCCCAGGGCCAGCGTCAGCACGGTGCCGGTACCCAGCAGCGAGGCGAGCACGGGAACCCGGTCGGGCGGCGTCCGGTCACCGGGGCTTGCCACCCAGACCGCGGCACCGAGTGCGCACAGCAGGGTGAGCGGCACGTTGATCTCGAACGTCAACCGCCAGGAGGCGGCGGTGAGCAGGCCACCGAGGATCACTCCGGTGGCAAGGCCGGATGCGCCGACCGAGCCCCAGATCGCCAGCGCCCTGCTCCGGACCGGACCGGCCGGGAAGGTGGTACCGATCAGGCCCAACACCGCTGGCTGCAGCAACGCCGCGCCCAGGCCCTGACAGCCCCGGGCTGCCAGCAGCACCGCACCGCCCTGCGCGAGGCCGCCGACCGCACTGGCCAGGCCGAACATCACCATCGCTATCACGAAGAGCCGCTTGGGCCCGACTCGGTCGGCGAGTCGGCCACCGACCACCAGGAAACCGGCGAAGAGCACGGCATAGGCGCTGACCACCCACTGCGCCAGCGAGGTGCGCAGGGACAGGTCGGCGGCAATGCTGGGCAACGCTATGTAGATGATGGAGTAGTCCAGGGCGATGATGAACTGTGCCACCGATATCACCGTCAGGGTGGCGGTGTGCCGCTCGGTCGGGGTAGCGGCTGGTGGCTCGGCAGCCCGCGCCGTCGAGCCGACGGGTTCAGCGACCGGGGCCACGACGCCGATGGTTTCGTCGGCATCGTGGTGCGAAGGCGTCATAAGTACCATTTTGCATCATCGAAGCCATCCTCGACCGCGCCGGACGGGCCTATCGGAATCCGTCGTGGCGGTGGATGGGATCCCGAACCACCCGGACGGCCTCGGCCGGCACCGTCAGCGACCCGGCAACCGGCTGGCCGGTGACCAGTTCGGCGCCGGACAACTCCAGCTCGACCGGTTCGCCGGTGTGGTTGATCACGAACGTGTAGCCGGTTGCCCCGGCCCGGCGGCGCACCACCTCGACCCGGGGCGGCAGGCCGGCCACCAGGGGCGCAACGCCGGCTTCGGCCAGCAGCCGGCCCAGCAGGCGGTCGAGCTGGTCGTCGGCCAGCGTGGTGCCCAGATACCAGGCCGACCCGGACCCGACGGCATTGCGGGTCAGCGCCGGTGAGCCGGTCACCGGGCCTTGGGCGTAGCCGGCCAGCAGTTGCGCCCCCTCGGTGCGGCCCAGTTCGGACCAGATCCTGCCGCTGCCGTACTCGCTCAGCGCGATGGCTTCGCCTGCCAGCAGCGGGTAGAACTCCTCGATCCGGACGCCGAGCAGCTCGCGCAGCGCGCCCGGGTAACCGCCGAGCACGATGTGGTCGTCGACGTCGACGATGCCGGAGAAATACGTCACCAGCACCGTGCCGCCTGCTTCGACGAAGGCCGCCAGCCCGGCGGCGTGCTCGGCGGACAGCAGGTACAGCTGGGGAACCAGCAGCACTCGGTAGCCGGCGAACGGGCCCGCGGGCGGGACGAAGTCACACCGCATTCCGGACCGCCAGAGCGCGGAGTAGAACTGCCGGGCAGCTGCCAGCGGGTCGGCGTCGACGGAGGGATGCGAGTCCAGCTCGGCGGCCCAGCGGGAGGGCCAGTCGTAGACGATCGCCACCTCCGCCTGGTCCACCACGCTGCCGGCCAGCTCGCCGAGCGCGGCCAGCATTCCGCCCAGTTCGACCACCTCGCGCCAGCGCAGCGAGTCCGTCCCGGCATGCGGCAGCAGGCCGGAGTGGAACTTCTCGGCGCCGGCCGCCGAGGCCCGCCACTGGAAGAACAGCGCCCCGTCCGAGCCACGGGCGACGTGCTGCAGCGAGTTGCGCACCATCTCACCGGGGGCCTTGGCCCGGTTGCGGGGCTGCCAGTTCACCGCCGACGTGGAGTGCTCCATCAGCAGCCACAGCTGGCCGGCTGCCAGCCCGCGTACCAGGTCCGCGGCCATCGCCAGCTCCTCGGCCGGGTCGCGGTCCTCGCCGATCAGGTAGTGGTCGTTGGAGACCACGTCCAGTTCCGGCGCCCACCGGAAGTAGTCCACCGGTTTGAAGAACGACATGAAGTTCGTGGTCACCGGCTGCTCCGACCGGGCCCGCAGGATCGCCGCCTCGGCGCGGAAGCAGGCCAGCAGCTCGTCGGAGGAGAACCGCCAGAAGTCCAGTTGCTGGGTCGGGTTGACCCAGGTGCCGGACCGGCGCGGCGGCAGGATCTCGTCCCAGTCGTAGTAGCGCTGGGACCAGAAAGCTGTGCCCCAGGCCGCGTTCAGCTCGGCCAGGCCGCCGTAGCGGCTGCGCAGCCAGTCCCGGAAGGCCGCGGCCGAGACGTCGCAGTAGCAGTGCGCGTTGTGGCAGCCGTACTCGTTGTGCACGTGCCACATCACCACTGCCGGGTGCCCGGCGTAGCGCTCGGCGATGGCCTCGGTCAGCGCCCCGGCCGCTCGTCGGTAGTCCGGACTGGACGGGCAGAACGCCTGCCGCGAACCGTAGGCCAGCCGCACCCCGTCGACGGTGACCGGCAGCGATTCGGGGTAGCGGTGGGAGAACCATGGTGGCGGCGAGGCGCTGGCATTCGCCAGGTCGACCCGGATCCCGGCGGCGTGCAGCAGGTCCAGCACCCGGTCCAACCAGCCGAACTCGTAGCTGCCCTCGGCCGGTTCCAGCAGCGCCCAGCTGAAGATCGCGACGCTGACCAGGTTCACTCCGGCCTCGCGCATCAGCGCGATGTCGGAGGCCCAGCCGGATTCCGGCCACTGCTCGGGGTTGTAGTCGCCGCCGAAGGCGAGCGCCGGACGGCCGTCGGACCGCAGCCGGCCGGTGATCCGTGCCATCGCGGACTCACCGGCGGTCACGAGGCGGCCACCAGCGGTGTCGCCGGCGGCACGCTGCCCAGCAGCTGC
>JAVEEO010000166.1 GCA_030840415.1 Pseudonocardiales bacterium
CAAACGCAAAGTTCCCGCCTTGATATTTCTGAACATAGTGCACAAGATCGCACTCTCTCAAAACAACCAGGCCGTAGAGTCCCGGCCTATGGCGCGACGGAGCTTCGGACAGATTTGCGGGCTGAGCCGTGCCCTGGAGATCGTCGGCGAGCGCTGGGCGCTGCTCATCATCCGCGATCTGATGGCCGGCCCCAGGCGTTTCACCGACCTCCGGCAGGGCCTGCCGCGGATTCCCACCAACGTGCTGTCGGCCCGGTTGAAGGAGCTGGAGCAGGCCAATGTGCTGCAGCGGCGAATCCTGCCGCGCCCGGCCACCGCGGTCGTCTACGAGCTGACCGACTACGGCCGGGAGCTCGACGACATCCTGATGGCGTTCGGGCGTTGGGGCGCCCAGTCGATGGGGCCGCCCGCCGCCGACGACATCTACACCGCGGGCGCGCTGATCCTGGCGATGCGGGCCTGCTACCTCGGCCCGAACACCGGCTCACAGCCCTATCCCAAACCGCTGAACTACGAGCTGCGGATCAGCGACGTCGTCATCCGGGTAACCGTGAACGACGGTGAGATCGAGGTGGGTGAGGGTCCGCAGGACGACCCGGACCTGGTGATCGAGACCATCCATGGCTTCGCTCCCCTGATCCTCGGCAGGGTCAGCGCCCGCGAGGCGATCGCGAACGGCAGCATCCGGGTGACCGGTGACCCGGAGCTGCTCACCGAGTTCACCGACACCTTCCGAGCCTGAGGCCACTGCCGGCGCGGCTCCGCGATCAGCGCACCGGCCGCGTCGGCGCCAACCACGCCACGTCGACCACGTGCGGTCGCAGGTGGGCCCAGGCTGCGACCTGCCGCCAGCCGTGCGCGCGCATGTAGACCCCGATCGAGTCCAGGGTGGCGCCACCGGCGTAGCGAGCCCAGGTGCTGCCCTCGATGACGGCCAGCTCCAGCCGGGACAGGTCGGTGCCGGCGAGCACTTCGAGCTCGGCGCCCTGGGCGTCGACGACCAGTACGTTGCAGCCGGCCTGCACCTCTCGCACCGGAACCACCCCGATGGTGTCCTGCCGGACAACCGCCATCGGCAGCAACGGCATCAACAGGCTGGCCTGCTGGTCGTACTCGGTTACGTGCAGCACCAGCTGGCCCCGCTCCCGGCCGGCCGCGGCCTGGACGATCTCGCGGGGCGGCAGGCCGTCGGCCGGCTCGGCAAGCCCGGCGCCTGCGTGGTGCAGGTGCAGCTGACGACGCAGCGCGGCGGTGTGGTCGGCATTCGGCTCCATCATGACCAGCCGGCGGAAGCCACACCGGGACAGGGCCTGCACCTCTTGGCCGACATGGGCCCCGACCTGTACGACGCCCTCGGTGGCCAGCCCCAACCGGTTGATGAGGCCCGGCAGCTGCTCCTCCCACCGGGCGATGATCCCGTTCTCCGGCGAGCCGGAAAGCTGGTCGGGACGGTGCGGCTCCGGTCGGGCAGCGGGCGGCTGGTCGACCGGTGCGGTCGCGGCCCGAGCTTGGTCGCGCATCTTTGCCTCGACTTCGGTACGTGGTGCTGGCAGGAACTGCGGGCGTGCGCGAGGTATGAGCCCGCTGAGCGTCCTCCATCCTCCGGCCGGCCGCGGCGCCCGGACACCTCCGCAGTTGCGGAGCCGACGCCGTCCCCGATCGGGATTGACCCGACCGGGCCGGCATGATCGAAGGTGCCAGGACCTGCCGGTGGGATCGACCCTGGAAGGGCTGCCGCACCACTCCGGCAGCGCTCGGCACCGCCCGGCTAGGAGAACTCGATGCCAGCCATTTCCGCTGACGGTATTGCCGGCTACCTGCAGCGGCTCGGCATCCGCGATCCCGGCCGGCCCTCGGTAGCGGGATTGTTCGCGCTGCACCGCGCCCACGTGGAGCGGATCCCCTACGAGGTTCTCGACATCCAGCTGGGTCGCTGGACCTCGGTGCAACCGCACCATGCCGTCAACCGGATCCTGCGCGGCCGCGGCGGCTACTGCGTACAGCTCAACACCGCCTTCTCGGTATTGCTGGCAGCGTTGGGCTATCGGGTCAGCCGGCATGCCGCCGGGGTGCAGGCCAGCACTCGGATGCCGGCGGTCACCGCCGACATCGCGCCGCACCTGGCCCTGTCGGTCCAACTCGAGGACCAGCAGTGGCTGGTGGACGTGGGACTCGGCGACGGCCTGTACGAACCGCTGCCGGCCCGGCCCGGTTCCTACCAGCAGGGTCCGTTCAGCTACCGGCTCAGCCGGTCGGGCATGGAGCCTGGCGGGCTCCGGCTCGATCTGGACCCGCGCGGTTCGCTGACCGGCATAGACATCCGGCTGACCGCCGCCCGCCAGCAGGAGTTCCGGCACTGGCATCACTATCTGGCGCGCTCACCGCAATCCCGGCTGGTACGGGCCTTGACCGTGATGCACCGCAACGCCGACAGCGTCGACGCCCTGACCGGTTGCCTGCTGCGGCACGTCGACGGCAGTGGGCGGACGGTGCGCGAGCTGGACGACCGCGCCGAGTGGCAGGACGCGCTGGCCGACGTCTTCGGCATCCGGCTCGGCGATCTGGATGCCGCGGCCCTCGACGCGCTGTGGGCCAGGGTACGGATCGCTCACGAGCTGTGGCTGGAACGCAAGGCGGCCAGCCGGGCGTCCTGAGCCACGCGCCCGATGCTTCGGTCCGGCCCGCTAGCCGAGCCGGATCGGCAGCTCGTCCAGGCCGCGTCCCACCCAGGTGTCGCGGCGCACCGGCACACCGGCTGCGCTCAGCCGGGGGAACCGGCGCAACAGCCTGGGCAGTGCGATCTGCGCCTCCATCCGCGACAGCGGCGCGCCCAGGCAGAAATGGCTGCCGGCGCCGAAGCTCAGCGGTTGGACGGCTTCGCGATCGGGATCGAACCGGTCCGGCTCGGCGAACCGGCTGGGATCGCGGTTGGCCGCTCCCAGGATCAGGACCAACTTGGTACCGGCCGGCACCAGGTGACCGAGCAGGTCCACCTCGACCGCGGCCCACCGACTCGTCGCCTGTACCGGCGCCTCGAACCGCAACATCTCCTCCACGTAGCCGAGCGCGAACTCCGGCTCGGTACGCAACCGGGCGGCATGATCGGAATTGTGCAGGGCCAGCAGCAGGCAGTGTCCCAACAGGAAGCTGGTCGTCTCGAAACCGGCTGTCAACAGCAGCATCATGTTGGCCACCAGTTGCTGCTCGCTGAGCCGCTCACCACCGGCGTGCACCAGCGCGCTGACCACGTCGTCGACCGGGTCCAGCCGGCGCCGCTCGATCAGGGCCAGGAAGTAGTTCCCCAGATCCTGCATGGCGACATCGGCCACCGCCAGTTCCTGGGTGTTGGTGATGCCCTCCAGCGCGATCGTCACGTCAGCGGCGATCCTGCGAAACCACGACTGGTCCCGTTCGGGAACCCCCAGCAGGGCGCTGATCACCGCGATCGGCAGCCGAGAAGCGAACTCGGCGATGAAGTCGACCGGAGCATCGGCCGCTCCGGCTGTCGCCAGCCGGTCCAGCAACCGCTCGGTCAGCCGCTCGATGGCCGGTCGCAGCTCACTGACCCGGCGCGGCGTGAAACCGCCGCTGACCAGCCTGCGCATCCGGGCGTGATCGGGCGGGTTACGGTAGAGCATCGAGTCGATGTAGCCGCGCAGCGCGGGATGCTCGCGCCACTCGGGATAGATCGAGTCGTAGCTGGGGCCGTCCTGGACCCGGAGCCGGTTGTCGCGCAGCGCGGCATCGCACTCGGCATACCCGACGACGACGGTCAGGCCCGGCCGGATCGGCACCACGGGGCCGTGCTCGCGCAACCGCTCGTACCGGGGGTAGGGGTGGGTGCGCCCGGGCGAGCCGACCAGCTCCCGGATCGTCTCCAGTGGCGCCTGGGTGCTGCCCGGCACATCCCTGCCCACCACGCCCCGTTCCCGTTCGGATCCGCCGCCCTGCTGCCACTGCCGCCGGTCGACGGCCTTCGACGATCGTGCGCCGGGCGGGCGGCCGGCGCTTCTCCGCCGGTGCGCCAGTGCGGCCGACCAGCCTCGGCAGCGGCTTCAGCCGTCCGACAGCACCCGGAGCACGGTGGCGGCGAATTCGTCCGGCCGGGCGCTGAATCCCTGGTGATCGCCGGGAAACTCGACGGTGTCCAGCCCCAGGCGGTCGGCCACCTCGAGCGCGGCCTGGTACGGCGCCTGGCCGCGGGAGGCAGCTCCCACCCCGATCACGACCCTGGTACCGCTTCGGCTGAGCGTCTCGAGATCGGGCAGGTATCCGGCCGCACCGCGGAGCTGATGGGCGAAGAAGTGCTCCATGTTGGTCTGCGAACGGCGCATCAACGCGCGGGTGCGCGGCGACAGCGGGGACTCCTCGGACAGCAGGCCGATCGATCGAGGGGTCGGGTACCCGATCCGGGAGGTC